>CAMRDW010000014.1 GCA_947041315.1 uncultured Enterovibrio sp. | reverse complement strand
TGTTTAATCAATCTCTTATTAGATAACAATACCGGTTGCCTTTGACGCTGCGTGGGTGTTGGCGACGCTTTTTCTGTCCCATGACAGAGTCAATTTATGCTCAGGAACTTCTCTCGCTTGGCGCAAGCGCACATTTTCAATTACGTTGAGTATAAAAATCACCTTGATAGGCTTTTCGCTTTTGAAGACAGCGGGAGGCTTGTAAAGCCCAATCTCATCTTTTTTCTTTCTTAAACGCGATTTGTTCTTCCCGCCGAGCGCATTTTCTCTGTCTCCCCGTCACCTTTCAAAGCAGGACGATTGTGATTTAGGATCTTGAAATGAATTCACTGAGCCCGTCTATACCTCTCACCTTTGAAACTGCCTGGGTGTTGGCACCTCTCGCTTAAGATCAATCACAGAGTACATCTATGCTCAGGGCCTTCACTCGTTTAGCCCCTACACGCATCTTCAAGCGTCTTGGGTATATGCCTACAGGTTTCACGCACTGAGCGCCTAACCGCATCTTCAAATCTCTTCGCTATAAAGTGTTCTTTTTAAGACTAGAATTGAACTTTGTAGATCAGAGTCAGTCTTTTAAGTAAGGTATTCAATAGCGTGGATGAAAAAGCAACAAATAATTGAATTAAATATTGTTTCAAAGGAGTTGTGAATGTTTAAATCGTTTTTTTTTGATAAACGTTGGTTTCATTGGTCAATTTTAGGATCGGCTTTAATTTTGTACGTAACTTGGTATAAAGTAGAAATTGACGTCAAGGTGAATGAATGGTTCGGATCCTTTTATAATTTGGTTCAAAGTGCACTCTCCACACCAAACTCTGTGTCTTTTGAAACATTTTTAAGTGAATGTATTAAATTCTTCAATATTGTTTCTGTTTATATTATCGTTGCCGTGTTATTGGACTTTTTTGTTCGTCATTATGTTTTTCGCTGGCGTACGGCCATGAATAATTATTATATGTCTAATTGGAATAGAATTAATCATATTGAAGGGGCATCACAACGCGTTCAAGAAGACACCATGCGCTTTGCACGAATTGTTGAAAGTTTAGGTGTGAGTTTTATGCGTTCTTTAATGACGTTATTCGCATTTTTGCCGATACTTTGGACCTTGAGCGAAAATGTAACAGAATTACCTTGGATTGGAGTGGTTGATCATTCTTTGGTTTATTTGGCGATTCTTTCTGCTCTTTTTGGGACTGTTTTACTTGCGGTTGTGGGCATTAAATTACCCGGCTTAGAATTTAAAAATCAAAAAGTAGAAGCGGCATATCGTAAAGAACTTGTTTTTGGTGAAGATCAAAAAGAACGTGCAGAGCCTGAAACCATCAGTATATTATTTAATAATATTCGTAAAAACTATTTTAATCTTTATCGTCATTATTTATATTTTGATGTCGCTAAATGGTCATATATTCAATATACAGTGATCGTGCCTTATATATTTTTAGGACCCACAATTGTTTCTGGTGTGATCACTTTAGGTGTATTACAGCAAATTTTGCGCGCTTTTGGAAAAGTGGAAGAATCTTTTCAATTTCTTGTTCACTCTTGGAGCACCATTGTTGAATTAATGTCTATTTATAAAAGACTCAAAGGATTTGAACTTCAAATAGAACAAGCGATTGATGAAGAGCACGCTGCAGCGTTAGATCCTTGATCTTTGATTGATATACCCAAGACACTTGAAGATGCGTATAGGCAGCAAACGAGTGAAGCCCCTGAGAATAGAACGACTCTGTGATTGGGCTGAACGGGCCTCGCTAACACCTACGCAGTTTCAAAGGCCACGGGTATCCCCCCTTTTTTTGTGCTCCTTTTCTTTTTAACACTGAATGGATGGAGAGGGGGCTTTAGCCTTGCTCTTTTTGCGTGAACAGGAAGAATCCAGCGAGTGTCTCATTTTCAGGTTTAAAAATAAAAGGAATGGCAGTTTTGTGTCTTCCTCACAGTTTTATTGCTTCAATAGCATTAAATTATGTTTATGTTTTGAAAGGTTATAATGCATGGCCGCCACTTATAAACTCTTCATAAACATAGATTTTTATTCATTTAAAAGTCATTGCAATAGAAAAACATAGATATCTATGAAAAAAGCCAGTGTCGGTATTGGCCTACCATACTGGCTTTTTTATTTCTAAATCAATCGACGTAAAAATGCATTATCCTCTTTTTTTCTCTATCTTAGACATCTCGAATAAAATCCATGTGTAGAAGGCATCGAGCAAGGCGATAACGGCCCGTTTTTTGATATTTTTCCTTTGTATTAATAAAAAGAGACGTGACATTTCGAGTTCTTTTTTTGGGTAATGGATTAAAAAAGCGTCAGCACACTTTTGAAGATTTTCTTCCCAGCGCATTTCTTTGTGTGCAACAAGGGAAAAGCTGGTTTTGACCAGTAATTTTCCCATTTCTTCCGCGACATCGAGCTGAGTATCAAGCTTATGTGATGAAATGAACTTTCGTTTTAACTCATTAAATCGAGCTTCAAAATCGATGTTCATCGCTTTTGATACTTCCCAACTGACCTCGAAGCGACCAAATCGATGCGCTAAATTTTCGCCTTCTAAGCAAACAGTGCAATGCTTTAAAAAAAATCCCCAACGGAATATATGCCTTAAATGAAGCACATCATGAAGAAGGACAAGATCAATGCGGATATGTTTGATGGCCTGATTCGATTCTTTAATTCGCCATTTTATCGTATTTAAAATGGCATATTCCTGGGTGTTTAATGGGCGCATTGAAACGAGAGTGAATTCTAAATCCGATGTTTCCCCTGCGTTTCGATGTGCAAGGGCGCCTGAGAGATAAAGACTGTGAAAAACCGCTTGCAAGCCTGTTTTTATTTGACGTGCGCCTGAATGAATTGCACCGAGGTATTTTTCTTGAAAGGGGGCGTTGGCTTCGATTTCAGGAAGTAAGCCTTTTCGTGGATTTTTTTGAAACAAACGGGACTCCCTTTATTTTATTATTTTGCTGATGCCTGTTCATATCCCCGTCGCTTTTTAAGAGCGTGGGTGTTGGCCTGGCACGCTCAGCCCAATCAGAGCGTTCATCTATGCTGAGGGCTTCACTCGTTTGCCACCGACACGTATCTATAGTAAAGCGAAAAAATGGGGAAAAAAATTTGGGTTATTCAGAAACGACATCTTTTTTTCAAAATGTTCGATTGATCTTCGCTTTGGACACAATATATTGAGCTGAAGCGTCACGAGCGGTCTGTTTTTGGATGATTTTTTGCCCTTTCTTTTAAGACCTAAAGACAAAAAAATAAAATAATTTGAAAGACTTAATGAAAAAAAATAAATAGTTATTGCAATTGAGATCACAAATAGCATATACAGGTCCTCGTGGTTTTCAAAAACAGGAAAGAGAGAAAAATGAATGCGGAATTGATTTCAATTAATGACGCCCTTGATAGTGCTTTTGAAATTTTTTATGACATGGCAGAAGAGAATCTCGAAGAGGCTGATAAAGTACGTTATGAAGCACTTTTTGAAACAAGCGGTGCAGGCATGGCGATTGAAGCGGGTGCGTATTGGGGGCCTTTGATCAATCTTGATGTGGATAGAAATGTCTTTATAGAAGTTCAAATAGGCTTGATATCCGAAAACGTTCTCAGTGATGTTTTTGTTCGTATGCTATTAAGCCGAGACCCAAAACAAAAAGAATGCCACATTTTATGGAAGCGTGAAGGGGCTTTTTTGGAAGGATAAAAGGCGAGGCAAATGTGGATAAGGAAGAGAACAAAGCGAATTTTCTAGTTCGCTTTGTTTTTTTATGTTCAGCGTGGTGCGGGGTTATTACGTGTTCCGGATGGACGCTTTTTAGCTGAATATGGCTTTGAAGGCTTTGGTTTCGGTTTATTGATTTTTGGTGTGCTTTTCTGTGATTGTGGATCGTGGAAGGTGTTTTTCCCTTTGCGGATCTCAGGCTGATTCGGATGCTTTGTAGCAAACGTTTTGCCATTTTTGCGTGTGTTTTTTTGTGCGTGGGCTCCTTTTTGATGCGCCAATTGTTCCGCCTCATTGCCTTCATTTGGAATAAGCGCGCCAGGTTTATCGCCGATTAAATGACGTTTCCCCATGTTTATCAAGGCTTCACGGAGAAGTGGCCAGTTTAATGGGTCATGATAACGCAAGAAGGCTTTATGAAGACGCCGTTGACGTTCCCCTTTTGCAACAAACAGAACCTCTCTTTTTTTGTATTTAACCCGTTTGAGAGGATTGGTTTGAGCGTGGTACATGGCTGTTGCATTGCACATGGGTGAGGGATAAAAATTTTGGACCTGATCACATCGAAAATCATTTTCTTTTAACCAAAGGGCTAAATTCAGCATGTCTTCATCTGTGCAGCCTGGATGCGCTGCAATGAAATAGGGGATCAAGTATTGTTTTTTTCCCGCTTCTTTTGAATATTTTTCGAACAAGGATTTGAATCGGTTATAGGCACTCATGCCCGGTTTCATCATGAGATCTAAGGTGCCTTTTTCTGTGTGCTCTGGCGCGATTTTTAGATATCCTCCGACATGATGCGTGACCAATTCTTTCACATACTCAGGTGACTCAATGGCCAGATCGTAGCGAACGCCTGATGCGATAACGACTTTTTTTACGCCTTTTAGATCACGGGCGGCTCGGTACAGCGCGATGGTGTGTTTGTGATCCGTATTGAGTTTTTCGCAAATTTTCGGGAAGACACATGAGGGACGGCGGCAATTTTTTTCTGCGCGGGCGTCTGAACACCCTAAACGATACATGTTGGCCGTCGGGCCCCCTAAATCTGAAATAACGCCTGTAAAGCCGGGCACTTTCTCTCTGATGTCATCTATTTCAGATAGAATGGACGCTTGTGAACGATTTTGAATAATGCGCCCTTCATGTTCTGTTATGGAACAAAAAGAACAGCCTCCAAAGCAGCCTCGCATGATGTTGACTGATGTTTTGATCATTTCATAAGCTGGGATCTTCGCGTCCCCGTAGCTTGGATGAGGGACGCGTGCGAAAGGGAGACCAAAAACATAATCCATTTCTTCTGTGGTCAGCGGAATGGGAGGGGGATTGACCCAAAGCTCCCGTTCCCCGTGTTTTTGAATCAAGGCTCGTCCTGAATAGGGGTTGCTCTCTAAATGCATGACGCGGCTTGCATGGGCATAAAGAATGCGATCGTTGATGAGTTTTTCGTAGGACGGCAGTCGAATGTAGTTATTTTCAGGGTCGTGGCGGGAGGCTCGGACCATGATGGGGGTGGCGTGTGCCTTGTCATTTGCATCGTCTTGGGTGCTGCAAACGGATTCCACGTTATAGGGATTGAGGAACACCATGGCTTTGTTGGGTTTGTCGATGCGTGAGCTGTCAATCTCCGTCATTTTTTCTGGCGCAGATTTTAGCATGACCGCAGTGCCTGCGATGGAGGTCAGATCATGAATCGACTCTCCTTTCGCCAGACGATGAGCGACATCAATGAGGGCGCGCTCTGCATTGGCAAACAAGAGAAGATCGGCCTTCGCATCACATAAAATAGAGCGACGTACAAGATCAGACCAATAATCATAGTGTGCGAGTCGACGTAAACTGGCTTCAATTCCGCCCAAAATAATCGGGGTTTCTTTATAAGCCTCACGGCAACGCTGAGAATAGACTAACACGGCTCGGTCGGGGCGTTTACCACTGCGATTTCCTGGCGTGTAGGCATCATCATGTCGGGGTTTGCGTTCGGCTGTATAGTGGTTGATCATGGAGTCCATGTTGCCCGCCGTGACCCCAAAAAACAGATTAGGTTTACCTAATCCCATGAAGGCATTTTTATTTTTCCAATCAGGTTGAGCAATGATCCCCACACGGAAACCTTGTGCTTCGAGCACGCGTCCAATCACCGCCATACCGAAACTGGGATGATCAACATAGGCATCGCCTGTAATAAGGACAATGTCGCAGCTATCCCAACCCAATAAGTCCATTTCTTTTTTGCTGGTGGGTAAAAAGGGTGCTGCGCCGAAGCATTCTGCCCAAAATTTGGGGTATTCATTTATAGGGGTTACTGAATCGCGCATTTTTTGACCTCATTTTCGCAAGGCGGCAATTATAGCGACTTGCTATGAAGAGAGCCAGACATTAGCGCCTTAAAAGTGAAGGAGAAAAAGGCTTTTAAGGAGAGTGAGGCTTCTTTTTGAGGCTCATAAAAGAGACGTATTTATCGAGTTAATAAGAATGTTTAGATTTGGGAAGAGGGTTCAATTCATGTGACTTGTTAAATTTGTGTATACACTTCTACCTATTCAAGATAAAGATGAGGCATTTATGGAGCTGTACAATTTTGAACATTTAGATGGTGCGATTCTGTACGGAATTGTCAATGACAAGCTGCGTTTAGAGTGTAAGAGTCTAGAGGATTTTCTCATTAAATTTGAATTGGATAAAAAAACATTCTTGTTAAAAATTGAAGACATAGGCTGTTACTACGATGCAAACGTGAATCAACTGCGTCAAAAATAATACATTAAAGTATCCGTATTTTTAGAAATTATTTCTTCGTCTTAAAAACACCAGAAAGGTCCGGTTCTTCATCTTAAAATCATGACTCAAGATCCAGGAGAGAGAGCAAAATGCAGAAAAGAGTTTTGTTTGTGGCAATGGGTACTTTTTTCGTGGGCGTTTTTTTCTCATTTCTTGCCGCGCTTTCTTTGCATCGTACTGAAAAAATCGCCATTCAACATGAAATACAAAAAGACGTTGAAAATACAGCTCTTTCTCTGAGCAGAGAGCTGACTGTGGGCATTGAAATCTTGTATGCATTAAGAAACCAATTGGCTTCAGTTAAAAAAATGAATGAATCTACTTTTATCCAATTTGCTGAAAAATCGATGGGCCGACATCAAAATATCAGAGCGATGGAATGGGCTGAGCGGGTTGAATCCGCTCACCGGAAGGGCTATGAAAATGCGGTTTCAGCCGAGGTGAAAGGTTTCAAAATAAATGAAAAAAATGAAAAAGAGGAACGTGTCGAAGTGACTGAGCGTCATCGTTATTTTCCGGTCCGATATATCACACCTTATCAATCAAATGAAAATTTGATTGGGTTTGATCTTGCCTCGAATAAAGAAATGTTGCGTGCCTTGCAAATGAGCTGGTATCAAGGTTTGCCCATTGCAACGCCCGATCATCGTCAAAAAACAAGCTCAAAGAGCTCCCCTCTTTATATTATGTTATTGCCCGTGTTTGAGGGGGAGCCTGAAACAAGTGCTCAAAGAAAAGAGGTTTTACGTGGATTTTTATTGGTGCGATTTGCGGTGGAAGACATTTTTGAACTGGCCACAAACAACACAGTGAAAGAATCCATTAATTTAGAATTATTGGATAAAGATTTTAATCAAAATCAAAAGGTGATTTACAGCCATTATGTCGATCCTTCCACGCTATATATTGATGATTTAACCTTTAACACTGATCCTATTTTTTTCTCAGGAAGAGAGTGGCTTTTACGCGGCACCCCTTCTGCTGATTATGTCAAAAGCCGTTTAAGCATTGCCCCTAAAATGATCTTTTTTGTGGGTGTGTTTATTTTTGGTTTGCTGGCTTATATTATTTATTCATTGCAACATCGCGCCTTAAATATTCAGCAACGGGTGGATGCAAAAACAAGCCAATTGCGTCAAGCAAACAGAAAATTAGAAAAAATGTCTAAAAGTGATGGCCTGACAGGCTACAACAACAGAGATTATTTTGAAGAAAGTACCGACGCCGAGTTAAAAAGGGCCCAGCGTGATAAATTGCCTATCAGCATGCTTCTTATCGATTTTGATAATATCAAGCAATACAATGAGCAAAACGGACGTGTCGCAGGAGACCGAATTATCCGTTTGATTGGGCATGCCATTGCTGATGTATTAAAGCGTCCCGGCGATTTGCTCGCACGTTATGAAGGCGGTACGTTTTCCGTTTTATTGCCAAATACACAAGACGGCGCGCCGATTGCATCACTTTGTATTGATGCGATTGAAAATTTAAAGATCCCGTTTGATGCAAACGGAAAATGCATTACGGTTTCAATCGGTGGCGTCACCGTTATCGACAGCCATGAAATGAGTGGTTCGAAATTACTCACTTATGCAGAAATTGCTCTAGGAAAAGCGATTGCGATGGGGCGAAATCAGTTTTTTTGGATTTATTATCCAGAAGCGAATCAGCCCCAAAAAGAGGCTGAAAAGAAGGTGTCGGGATAAATCAGTTCATCCAGTCACGAAGTTCAAAGGTGAGGGTGTGTTTGTCGTTTTTCAGTGTCAGTGTTTGATTGGATAAAGTGATTTTACTCCAATCACTGAGTACAGAGGACATCAGGCCTTCGAGTTTCATTGCAGAGTCAGGGCAGGCCATCATGGTACTTGCCATTTTATCGACTCTGAATTGATCCCCCTCCAATTCTCCCTGTCCAAAATAACGGTTGCAAGCACCTTGACCGTTAGCCGTGAAGGACTCACCTAATTCTAAATTAGGTGCAGTTTCACCTTCAAGTAAAGTGATAGCTTCACCATCCACTGTTTTTAATTCCCAGTTGTGGTGTTGTAACTTGTCTTTTGTCAGTACTTCAGACATAGAGGCTGCGGTCTTTTGTTGTGATGAAGAGGGGATTGTGGTTGTTGTTGAGCTTGAGGATGTAGGTTGAGTGCTCTGACATCCGAGTAAAATTGCAGGAAAGATAAGCATTGAAATGATTGTTTTGTTCACGTTTGACTCCAAGATAGATATAAAACATAGAAATAATTCAGTCGCTGTGGATATTTTGACCCTGTTTCGTTGAATATGCAGCTGTTTTCTAGATTCTATCAGCCCAATGACCTTGTAGCAGGCGTTCATTGGTTCATTTAATTTCCAGTTATCTGCATTTTCACGCCTTGTAGGTCAAGGTATCTTCAAGGCTGTTTTTAACATAAAGCTGTGCTGAAACTTCAACCATTATTGTAAATTTATGCCAATTGGCAAGCCCTGAATGAGAAAAGAAAAATGCCCTCACACAGTGAGGGCAAAATTATAGCATCGAGATTGTTATTATTGTTCTATTTTTTAACAAAATAGAATCATCCAAAATCCCCATTCACATACCCACGGGTGCGGTCATCACGAGGATCTGCGAATAATTTTGCTGTTTCATCGTGCTCCACCAGTTCACCCATCAAAAAGAAAGCGGTACGATCGGATATCCGTCGTGCTTGTTGCATGGAGTGAGTGACAATGATAATGGTGTAGTTCTTTTTCAGTCCTTCCATGAGATCTTCGATTTTTTTTGTTGCGATGGGGTCAAGTGCTGAGGTGGGTTCGTCCATCAGGATCACCTCAGGCTCCATCGAAATGGTCCGAGCAATGCACAAACGCTGCTGTTGACCACCGGATAAACCAAATGCAGGTGATTTTAAACGATCTTTGACCTCGTTCCATAAAGCGGCACCGCGCAGGCTCTTTTCAACCACCTCGTCTAACTTCTTTTTATCCGTAATACCTTGCGCGCGCAAACCATAAGCCACATTGTCGTAAATACTCATTGGAAAGGGATTTGCTTTTTGAAAGACCATGCCCACTTTAATGCGAAGGTGCGCTACATCGATATTGCCGTAGATGTCTTCATTATCAAGTAAAATCTGCCCTTCAAGTTTCACGCCTTCGATAAGATCATTCATTCGATTCAAGCAACGTAAAAGGCTTGATTTTCCACACCCAGAAGGCCCAATCAAAGCGGTGACTTGCTTATTGGGGATGGACAATGAAATATGTTTTAAAGCGTGGTTTGAGCCGTTGTCGTAATACAGATTTAAATCTTTGATTTCGAACTTATTCATGATGTATTTTCCCAGCTTCAATAGTTTGCTTTACTGAATCGTTTAGCGATGAGCTTCGTCAGCATATTGATGATAAGCACAACAATAATTAAGACGGTTGCAGTGGCATAGGCTTGGTTCCATTCATGGATGGTATAAAGCTCTTGGGTCAATTTATAGAGATGGACGGTCAAGGTGCGGCCGGAATCAAGAAGGCTGTCAGGAAGCTGTGCGACCATGCCGGCTGTTAAATACACGGGGGCGGACTCACCGATAACACGCCCGACGCTCAAAATAATCGAGGTCACAATCCCGGGCATGGCCGAGGGTAAGATCAGTTTCCAAATGGTGTAAATTTTTGACGCCCCAAGTCCATATGAGCCTTCTCTGTATACGTGAGGCACGGCCATCAGAGCTTCTTCTGTTGTGCGAATGATGACGGGTAAGATCAAAATACTCAGTGTCAGAGCACCGGATAAAATAGAAAACCCAAGCCCTAAGACCCCCACAAAAAAGGTCATACCAAACAGCCCGAAAATAATGGACGGGATCCCAGCAAGCGATTCGGTACAAAATCGAATCACTTTAACCAGTTTGCTGCCAATTCTGGCGTATTCCGTGAGGTAGATAGCGGTCATGATCCCGATAGGCGCCGCAATCGCAATCGAGGCGAAGACCATGTAAAGGGTAGAAACAATCATGGGCCAAATGCCCGATTTCTCACCTATATGGGTGTAGTCACTGGAAATAAAGGACCAATCGACGTATTTCAAGCCATTGCTCAAAATGTACCAGATGATCCAAAATAAAAAACCGACGGTGAGACTGGCTGCAATCCACACCATAACAAGTGAAATTTTGTCTTTCATTTTTCGTGATAGCATGATGATTACTTCGCTTTTTTGCGGTTAAGGTACAGCAGAGCTGCGTTTAATATCATGATAAATATCAGCAGGACGATGCCTGTTGCGTAAAGCGCACTGGCATGTAGACCGGATGCGTAAGACATTTCCAGCGCGATATTGGCGGTCAGGGTTCTGGCTGACTCTAAAATGCCTTCAGGCATGGCGGGTGCATTTCCCATGACCATGATGATGGCCATGGTTTCACCCAGCGCCCGTGCAATCCCTAAGATGATCCCGGTCATGATCCCTGAGCGAGCGGCAGGAAGAAGGAGATTAAAGGTGGTGTACATCTGAGAGGCCCCTAAAGCATATGAGCCCTCTTTATAGGTTTTAGGAACAGCGCGCAAGGCGGTTTCCGAAACGGTGATAACGGTAGGTAAAATCATGATAGCAAGGACGATGACCCCAGCGAGCAGGGTATTTCCTGCAGGAACACTGAAAAAGTCTTGGATAAGCGGCACAATAATGATAAGGCCAAAAAAACCAAAGACCACCGAGGGGATCCCCGCGAGCAATTCAACAGCAGGACGGATCAGATTAGAAAGCCATTTTGGGGCAATTTCAGCAATGAACACCGCGGTCAGTACGCCAATAGGAACACCAATGATCACGGCCCCTGTGGTTGAAATTAAAGACGCCACAATCATAGGCGCGATGCCGTACAAGGCGGGAGGAAGCCATTGGGTTCCTCCTACCATGTTGCCTATCCCGGCCGCACGAAGGGCTGGCATGCCTTCTTGAAAAATGAAATAGGCGATGGTTGCAAGGGAAAGAACACCTAAAACAGCTGCCATCAAGAACAAGGAACGGAAAATATCTTCTCGCCAATCTCGACCGGCTCTTCGAGCTAATTGACGAGGAGGCGTTCCGACATCTTGTTTATTTGCGATGCCCATATATCAGCCTCAATGCAAAGTGACAATAAAAAAAAGGCCTCAACAAGGTGTTAAGGCCAAAATGGGTGCTTATTGAACAGGAATATACTTTTTGTCGGATATTATTTTTTGTCCCTCTGGAGATAAAACCCAAGTGACAAAAGCAGTGGATGTGGGCGTGGCTTTGTCTTCTTTATTTAAAAGCAAAAACGGACGGGCGACGGGATATTGACCTTCCGTCACGGAGGCGATGGTCGGAGCGACATCATTGACGTTGAGGGCTTTGAGTGAGGCGTCCACGGATCCCAAAGAGATGTATCCGATGGAAAAAGGGTTATTGGCGACGATGGTTTTCACGACACCGTTTCCGTTTCCTACCTGAGCGCGTTGAGAAATGGCTGAAACCGTGATCCCATTGATTTGTTGTTTTAAGTTCATTATTTCTTCAAAGGCACCGCGTGTCCCAGAAGCGGTATCGCGAGTGACGACCACAATGGGTTTGTTTTCACCCCCCACTTCAGACCAGTTTTTTACTTCGCCACGATAGATTTTTGCAATTTGTTCTATCGTGAGGTTTTTAAGGGGATTTGAATTATTGACAACAAGGGCAATGCCGTCACGGGCAATCACGGTTTCTTTTAAGTTGGGTTCTTTTTCATCAGGGGTCAATGAGCGAGAGGCCATGCCGAACATGGAGGTGTTATTTTTGACCGCTTTGACGCCAGCTGAAGACCCTGTGCCTTGGACTTCAATGGAGACGTCTTTGTTTTTTGTTTGATAGCTCTCAGCCAGAACTTCCATGACTTCGCTGACAGAAGTGGAACCTGAAATGGTGAGTGTTTCTTTGGCAACAGTCAGAGGCGTAAAAAGAGCGGTTGCTAAGCACAGTGCGGTAAAATAGTTTGATTTCATTTTATTTTCCATCGTAATTTAACCTTTCTCATTTTGACGTTACGCAAGACAAACTTGATTTGAACACTTTAGGCGAGGAATGTGACAAAAATATTTCATTCACTTGAAGCCTTGATGACGAAAAGAAAACATAAAAGAAACCTCTTTTTCGTCCTTCTCCGTGTTCCAATACATCGAATTAAATAAGGATTTACCCGCTCTTACTAAGCCATTGTCATTTCTATAATAAGTCCTCTTTAATGCTTACCATAAAATACAAAACACGGACAAAATTAACATCGAAGTGTGAGGGGACGGGGAATTTGAAAAGGAGAAAAGGAGAAAACAAGAGACGAGTACGGCGATATCCAGGATACAGGAAAAAACAACTCAGCAGCGCCTAAACCAAGCGCCGAACCTCTTGCTTTTTTAAGACGAGGCGATGATATTCAGGCTCTTTGTCTTGAGAGGGGTGGGTTATTGCAAAAGCAGGTCGCGCTTTTTGTTTGTGAACCTCCTTATTTTAAAGAGAAACAAACCGCCATTCACAATGGACAATGGCGCTTTGTTTCATTTTTTTGCGTGCAACCCTTTTTTTATTCTTGCTTATTTATGTCCTTTTTTTGACATATTTCACATTCTTTGTTTTTTGGCAAAAGAAAGGTGTTCCATTGGCTTTCCATGCCATCAAATATCATTAATTTCCCTGTCGAAGGGGCTGAAAATGACGTCAGGATTTTTATGGCCTCAAGCGCCTGTATGGCGCCAATGATCCCAACAAGAGGGGGGAGAATTCCCGATTCTACACAGGTTAAATTCTGCTCTTTGAATCTCTGACTCAAACATTGATAACAGGGTTCATCCTCTTGATAGGTGAAAACGCACACCTGTCCTTCAAGTCGGATTGCTGCGCCACTGACAAGCGGGGTCTTTTCTTGGTAACACAAGCGATTGAGTTGGTTTCTTGTGTTTAGGTTGTCAGAGCAATCTAAGACGAGTGTGTGTTCTTTAATGAGCAATGCAAGCGCAGGATCGTCAAGACGCGTTGAAATTGTCTTGATGTTTACATGGGGGTTTAAGGCGTGCAGAGCGGTTTTTGCTGAAGTGACTTTCAATGTTCCAATGCGGGCATCGTTATGCAAAATTTGCCGATGAAGGTTAGAGAGTTCCACATGGTCATCGTCCACCAAGGTCAAAGAGCCGATCCCGGAAGCGGCAAGATATTGAGTGGCAGTGCACCCCAAGCCGCCCAGGCCCAAGATCAATACATGGCTTTTTTTTAAGGCTTCTTGTCCATCAAAGTCCATGTTTTTTAAGATAATTTGACGGTTATAACGAAGCTCTTCTTCGTTTGAGAGAAGGTCTACGTCGCTCTTTTCAAACGCGCTTTTACCAAGAATGTTCTTATTCACAGTCTTCCTTATTAAATGAGAAGGCGTGACAGGCCTTCAATTGAGCGCGCAGCCAAAGGGCTCGATATACAGGGTTTCACCTGTCTCAACGTGTCCACGCTCTTGCTCTAAGACGGCAAAGCAATTAGCCAAAGAAAGAGAGCTAAAGGCACCAGAGCCTTGGTTGCCTGTTGTTGAAACACAGAGCGCCCCTTCTTCATCAAGATGATAAACCGCCCTTTGATAATCGGTGCGTCCTGGAGATTTATAAAAGCGCGTTTGCGCTTTTGCTTTAAGACGAAGCGGCGCTTTCCATTGGCTGTGACCTGAGAGTTTGGCGATTAAAGGTTCAACAAACACATGCAAGGTGACAAGCACCGACACCGGATTTCCAGGTAAGCCACAGAAAAGCGTATTTTTAACGTTTCCAAACGCAAAGGGTTTTCCGGGTTTGATGGCTATTTTCCAAAAGGTCACCTCTCCAACGTCTTCAAGAATGTCTTTTGTGTGATCCGCATCTCCCACACTGACGCCACCCGAGGTGATCACCAAATCAGCGGCGTCCACCGCGCGTAAGAGGGTCTCACGCAGCTGCGTGGGGCAATCGGGTACAACTCCGAAATCAAGGGCTTTACAATGCAATTTTTCAAGCATGGCGGCCAGGGTATACCGATTGCTGTCGTAGATTTCGCCGTCAGCGAGAGGGCTTCCCACTTGGCGTAATTCATCGCCAGTCGAAAAAAAGGCCACGGTGGGTTTATGAAAGACTTTCACATGCGCAATGCCAAGGGTGGCCAGCATGGGAACTTCTCTTGCGGTTAACAAGGTGCCTTTTTGAAGGACGCGCTCTCCTTTTTTAACATCGTCTCCAATGGGACGAATATTTTGTTGTGGGGTGGGTTGGGTATGAAAGAAAACACGCGCGTCTTGGATGTGGGTGTCTTCTTGCATGATCACCGCATCGGCCTGAGATGGAACTTTGGCGCCGGTCATAATGCGAACACAGGTATTTTCGGTCCAAGTCCCATTAAAGGGGCTTCCTGCTAATGCCTGTCCATTCAAGGGGAGGGCGTTGTTTTGCGCGAGATCTGAACAGGTGACAGCGTAACCGTCCATGGCAGAATTGGCAAAAGAAGGCACGTTTAAAGGTGAAAAAATGTCTTCGGCAAGGATCCGATTGAGCGCTTGGTCCAAAGGGATCTCTTGTGTTTTTGTGAGGGGCTGGGTGTGCTCTAGCACAAGAGACAAAGCAGCAGACACTGGCATGAGTCCTGGAGTATCACAGCATGGCATAAAAAAATCTCTCGTCAGTTTTGAGGGGATGCTCAAGAGTTAGAATATATCGAACATTATCGCAAAAATTTTTCCTTAAAACGATGAAGCGAAGGACGTTTTGAGCTTGTTATAACCCTCTTTTATACCCGTCGCCGTTGAAGCTGCGTGGGCCTTGGCTCGGCTCGTTCAGCCCAATCACATCGTTTCTCTATATATACTCAGGGGCTTCACTCGCTTGAAGCAGGTGCGCATCTTCAATTACTTTGGGTATATATCGTTTTAGAATAAAAAATAAATTACACTTTGTCTTTATTGAAAATGCTGGGCTTTCGGTTTAGCGCGTGTTACAGGGCTCCTGACAGGCTAGCGACTCAGCATTTCAATGTCTTCGGGCATTTCTAATCAAAGTTCAGTTTAAAGAGGTTTTATGACAGCAATGAGCGATTGCGCTATTCGCGTTCGTGACGCATTGGTCGCGCACGGTATAGAAACGCCGATGCGCCCCGTTTCCATTTTGAGTCCGACTGAAAAAAAAGCAAAGATCCAAGAGCACATAAAAGAAATTCTTACCCTTATTAATCTGGATTTCAATGATGACAGCTTGGCTGAAACGCCAGCGCGCATTGCAAAAATGTATGTGGATGAAATTTTTTCAGGCCTTGATTACCATAATTTCCCTAAAATCACCATCATAGAAAATAAAATGGGCTGTGATGAAATGGTCAAAGTGAAAGGGATCACCTTGATCAGCACCTGTGAGCATCATTTTGTCACCATTGATGGACAGTGCGCGGTGGCTTATTTGCCTAAAAATAAAATCATTGGTTTGTCAAAAATCAATCGCATTGTTCGTTTTTTTGCACAGCGCCCACAGGTACAGGAGCGTTTAACAGGGCAGGTGCTGGTGGCTTTACAAACCTTGCTTGAAACGGAGAATGTGGCCGTTCATATCAACGCGACCCATTATTGTGTGAAATCAAGAGGGGTGATGGATGCGAACAGTGAAACAAGCACGACCGCGCTTGGGGGAATTTTCAAAAAAAATGCGGCCACACGGGCTGAATTTCTTCATGGACTTTAATGGCGGTTTTTTATCTATGCCCAAAGTAATTGAAGATGCGCATCGGCGCCAAGCAAGTGAAGCCCTTGAGCATAGAGAGACGATCTGATTGGGCTGAACGCCCCTAAGCCAACACCCACGCAGCTTCAAAGGCGACGGGTATACGGCGAAGGCATCTAAAGATGAAGCGATAAACCCTCGTATCTTCATCGTTCTCAAGCTGAGATGATCTTTTCATAAAAAATAAAAAAGCGCTTAATGGCGCTTTTTTTTGGAGACAAAAGAAGGGTTAGATAAACACTTATTTTAAAACTGTGGCGATGGCTTTACACAAGGCGGGCATGTTTTTTCGGCTCATCCCTGCAACGCTGATCCGACCTGAGCCCAGAATGAAGACCCCGAATTCTTCTTTCAAACGTTTGACTTGAGCTGGATTGAGGCCCGAAAAAGAAAACATCCCATTTTGATTGTTTATAAATTTAAAATCGGTGCTGACGCCTTCTTCTTTTAATGTTTGAACGAAAAGCTCACGCATTTTTTTTATTCTGATGCGCATTTGGGCGAGCTCTTCTTCCCATTCGCTGCGAAGGGCGGGGTTATTTAAAATTTCAGTGACGATGGCCGCACCGTGAGCGGGTGGGTTGGAATAAATTACGCGGGCAATGCTCTTGATTTGACTAAAGGCATTTTCTGCTTGAACGGCATTTTTGGCAAGGAGCGTCAAAGCACCCACGCGTTCATTGTAGAGGCCAAAGTTTTTTGAAAAAGAGTTGGCGACCAGCAGTTCAGGGCAGCTTTTTGCCATCTGGCGCAAACTGCTTGCATCTTCATCCACACCTTGAGCAAAGCCTTGATATGCAAAATCAAACATAGGCAGCAAGCCTTGTTCTTTGCAAAGGGCAGCCAAGGTATCCCACTGGCTTGGGGTGGGGTCAATGCCTGTTGGGTTATGACAACAACCATGAAAAACAACGACGTCCCCTGGTCTTGCGCCTTTTAAATCCGACAACATGGAAGAAAAGTCGAGTGTTTTATTGAGGGCATCGTAATAACGATATTCTTTGATTTCAAGGTCGACCGCAGAAAAAATGCCATGGTGATTTGACCAGGTGGGGTTGCTGAGCCAAACCGTGACATCTCCTATGTGCCGTTTAATAAATTCAGCCCCCAAACGCAAGGCCCCTGTTCCACCCGGAGATTGCGCTGTTCTGAGGCATTGCTCGGCGATGCTGTGGGCATCTTCGCCAAACAAAAGTTTTTGTACCGCATTCGCATATTCAGGCGAGCCTTGAATGCTTAAATAGGATTTTGTGGTTTCATTTTGAAGAATATTGGCTTCTGCTTTTTTAACACTTTTTAAAACAGGGGTTTTGCTGGTTTCGTCTTTGTAAATTCCCACACCCAGGTTGATTTTATCTGGGCGAGGATCGGCTTTAAAGTCGTCAGTCAGTCCTAATATCGGGTCTGCTGGTGCTGCAATGATGTTTTCATACATATTTTTTATCCAGTAAAAGAGGTAAATGGAAAGAAACACTTCATAAATTCTTATAAAAAACACGTAGAGTATATGAAAAAGCGTAATATTGTGGTCTGCGAATACTTAATTAGAGCATTATTTTATATCCATAAATTAAGCATTCTTGCATTTGAAAATCAAAAAAAGACCGTATAAATAAAACGGTCTTCAACTTAGAATGAGAAAGGGATCAGAAGTTTGCGCTGCGAGGGCTACGCGGGAATGGGATCACGTCACGGATGTTTGTCATGCCTGTTACGTAAGAAACCAAACGTTCAAAGCCTAAACCAAAACCAGCATGGGGCACCGTACCATAACGACGTAAATCACGATACCAGTTCATGTGTTCAGGATCGATTCCCATCTCACGCATGCGTGCATCCAAGATATCAAGTCGCTCTTCACGTTGTGCGCCGCCAATGATTTCACCAATACCTGGGGCCAACACATCCATTGCTGCAACGGTTTTTCCGTCATCGTTAAGACGCATGTAGAAGGCTTTGATGTCTTTGGGGTAGTTTTTGACAATCACCGGGGCATTAAAGTGGTCTTCAGCAAGATAACGCTCGTGCTCTGAGGCCAAATCGATGCCCCAAGTCACAGGAAATTCAAAGGTTTTCTTGGATGCCATTAAGATTTCAACCGCATCGGTGTAGTCGAGCTGTACAAAATCAGAGTGAATAATGGTTTCAAGACGGGTAATGGCATTTTTATCAATGCGATCTGCAAAAAAGGCCATGTCATCAGGACGCTCTTCCAATACCGCTTTAAAGACGTATTTCAGCATTTTTTCTGCAAGGTGGGCCACGTCGTTTAAATCAGCAAAGGCCAGCTCTGGCTCGACCATCCAAAATTCAGCTAAATGCCGACTGGTGTTTGAATTTTCAGCGCGAAAGGTGGGCCCAAATGTATAGACCTTGCTCAAGGCGCAGGCGTAGGCTTCTGCATTCAGTTGACCTGAAACCGTCAAGAAAGTTTCTTTACCAAAAAAATCTTCATTAAAATCAATTTCTCCCTTGTCTGTGTGGGGGAGATTTTGTAAATCAAGGGTTGAAACACGGAACATTTCACCCGCGCCTTCGGCGTCAGAGGCCGTTATAAGGGGCGCGGAAACCCAAAAATACCCGTTTTCGTGATAAAAACGATGAATGGCTTGGGCCAAGCAATTGCGAACGCGTGCAACCGCGCCAATGACATTACTGCGCGGGCGAAGATGGGCTATTTCACGTAGGTATTCAATGGAATGGCGTGTTTTTGCCATAGGGTAGGTTTCTGCGTCTTCTACCCAACCAACAACCGTGACTTTTGAGGTTTGAATTTCAAAGGCTTGCCCTTCTCCTGGGCTTTCGGTGCAGCGTCCTGTGACTTCCACAGAACAGCCTGTAGTGAGGCGTAAGACATCGGTTTTATAATTGTTAAGATCAGAAGAGACCACCGCTTGAATCGAGTCAAAACAGGATCCGTCATAAATAGAAAGGAAAGAAATCCCCGCTTTTGAATCTCGACGGCTACGGATCCAACCTCGAACTGTGATTTCTGTGTCTACCGTGGCTTTTCCGCTCAGAACGTCGGCGACAGGCATATCGTTCATCATTTTTATTTTTAACTCCATTGAAAAAACCTGATGAAAATCTCTGCAGGTTTAAATGATTCGTTTCACGCTTCAGTTTACCTTTATCCACTCATCACCTCAAGGTGAAGACACGCGCGATAAAGCCCCTTAAACGTGCGCTGTACGTTTTTCTAGATAAAGCGTGTCATTGAGGGTTTTAGCCTAAAAAAGTGCGAAATTTCTTGTTTTTCAATTTGAGCTTATGCCTGCTTTTCAGTAGGATCAGCGTTCAGAAAAAATTTATTAAAAATGAGAAAGACTATGTCAACAGAACTCTTTAAAGAATTTATGTTTGAAGCGGCGCATCGTTTGCCTCGGGTTCCCGAAGGGCATAAATGTGGGCGTTTACATGGCCATTCTTTTCTTGTGCGTCTTTATGTTTGTGGTGAAGTGGACGCGGTCACCGGTTGGGTGATGGATTTTTCTGAAATAAAACGCGCGTTTAAACCTATTTATGACTCTCTTGATCATTATTATCTTAATGATATTCAAGGGCTTGAAAATCCAACAAGCGAAGTGCTCGCCCGCTGGATTTGGGATAAACTGAAGCCAGAATTGCCCTTATTAAGTAAAATCATGATCAAAGAAACCTGCACCGCAGGTTGCATTTATACGGGCAGTGCTTGATGAAATGGGCGCGAAGGGACGTCTTTTTTTAAGCAATACGCAGGTATTTGTGAGTTTGAAGCGAAAGTCGCCAGTTGTATTTTAGGCACATTTCAATACACAAGGACGTGGCCTTCTCTTTTTGACTGATAGGTTGAACAGAGATGATTTTATCTTTTATATCAATCTGTTTTAGCAAATCTTTCAAGTTTTCGATGTCAGAATCTGTGCCTACAGGGTGCTTGATTTCATTGGCGCGTTCAAGGGCCTCTTGAAGTATTGGGCGCTTTCCCCGCATTCCTACTTTTGGTGACACGGTCACCCATGCATTTTGACTGGCTTTAATGGGATAAGTCCCACTGGTTTCGATTTGGCAACGATACCCTTTGAGTTCGAAGGCCTCGGTGAGAGGACGTAAATCGACCATACAAGGCTCACCGCCGGTGATCACGAGATGTTTTGCTTTAAAGGCGTGATGAATATGATTTAAAAGAGTCTCTGTTGTTGTCTTTGCCCAAAGAGGGCTGTCTGTTTTTTTCTCAATGATCTCTTCAAAGCTGGTTTCATCTTCTGAACGCGTCTCCCATGTTTGTTTTGTATCGCACCAAGCACAACCGACAAGGCAGCCTTGAAGACGAAGAAAAACAGAAGGCAGCCCAGTAAAGGCCCCTTCCCCTTGAAGGCTTTCAAAGATTTCATTTATCTTGTACATCTTGCCCCTCTATCTGAATAAAAAGCGATTATCTCACTTTCTTCTTTCTGGGGGTATTTTCTTTGTAAGGGAAGGGCGCTCAGTGCGCTTTTTTTGTTGCCAAGTTTAAAAAGGGGGGGGGGACAAATTGATAATTTTAAAACAAACGGTTATGACGGGGGAGCCTTGAATGAGCTGTGTTCAAAGAGGCAGATACACCAAGAGATTTGAGGATGCTAGAGGCGTGCGTGAAGTCTCTGTGTATCCGCTGTCTTGGAGCGGGTTGTGGACGTTCACCAGGTCAATGACACTGACCTGGTGAAGGTTTTGGCTTATTTGATGGGGTTAGAAAGGGCGTGGATCACCCTATATTTGACCTCATAAAATCGATTATTTTTCAGCCATTTCAAGTTGAAACTCAATGGGTTGTTTACGAATCCAGTAAAGACGCATCCCCAATAAAATGGCGGCCGCCGTCAAACCAATGATAATGCCTATCCAAAATCCATAGACGCCCATGGGTTCGACAACCCAATTTGTCATCGCGAGCACATAGCCAACAGGGACGCCTAAGATCCAATAGGCCACAAAGGTGCGCTCAAAAATGGCACGCATGTCTTTATAGCCTCGCAATGCTCCCGCTGCGACAACTTGTATGGCATCGGTACACTGGTAAACCGCAGCGAGCAGCATCAGATTGGCGGCAATGACGACCACCTCTGTGTTGTCGGTATAAAGCTGAATAATGGCTTCTCTAAAAATGACCGTGAAGGTGGCGGTAATCATGGCGGCAAAAAAACCAATAAAAATCCCTAATTTGGCCGCTCTTGCTGCGCCCTCAACGGATTTTTCACCCAGCTGATGACTGACTCGAATACTGACCGCGATGGCCAAGCTCATGGGTAACATGAAGAGCATGGACGAAAAATTAATGGCAATTTGGTGCGCCGCAACGACAACAGAGCCAAGAGGGGCGACCAGCAAGGCGATAACAGCAAACAAAGTGACTTCAAAAAACAAAGCAGCCGCAACAGGAAAGCCCATTTTAAAGATCCGGCTAAGGGCTTTAAAATCCGGTTTTGAAAAGTGATGAAAGGCTTGCATTCTGCTTAAGCGTTTGTTGAGCATGATGTAGAAGAACATGGCGAACAACATCAACCAGTAGACGATGGTGGTTGCTACACCACAACCGACCCCACCCAGTGCTGGCGCGCCCAATTTACCGTAAACAAAAATCCAGTTTAAAGGGACATTGATGGCCAATCCCATAAAGCCAATGATCATGGCGGGGGTGGTCAATGAAATCCCTTCCGCGAGGTTTCGTAAGGCTTGAAAAAGTAAAAAAGCAGGCACCGCAAAAATGACGGCGTGTAAGTAACCGATTGTTTTATCGGCTAATGTCTTATCAACCTCCATAAGTTCAACGATATAACCTGCGTTAAACAATACGGCGCAAATGGGAACGGATAAAAAGAGAGAAATATAAATGCCTTGTTGGACTTGGAATGGAATTTTATGTTGTCGACCAGAACCATTTAGCTGTGAAATGATAGGGATCATGGCCATTAAAATACCAATACCAAAGAGAATCGAAGGCAACCATATGCTCGATGCGACGGCGACAGCGGCCATATCAGTCGCACTGACTCCGCCGGCCATGACGGTATCAACAAACCCCATGGATGTTTGAGCGAGCTGTGCGATAAAAACAGGAATGCCTAACTTAATGATAGACTTGGCTTCTTTGCGATAATTTTGCACCGAGAATGACTCCAAAAATGCTCAAAAGGAAACGGAGAAAGGATTTTATTATATACCCAAGTGATATGAAGATGCAGTTTCATAAAGAAAGAGTGCGCTGCTGAGCAAGGTGGTATGTGACGCTTTACGGGGAAAAGTACAAGCCCTGTTTATACCCATCCCATTGAACATTTGATCATTCTTATCTTGTTAAAATCACCGATAACATCTTTATGAATTTCTCAATGAGAATAACCCGTTATAAAAAAATCCAGCCTTGTTTTGCGTGATTTTTCCAGTGCAATTTCTGCTTAACGACTGACTCTAATTGCTATAACACCTTAATGGGATGGGCATGATACCTGCCACTTTTGAAAAGACAGGCTTGTTAGGCGGGTCTTCAAATATCTTGAGTATGAATTGATGTATATCATATAAGCGAAAGAAAAAACAAGAAAGGAGGAGATAAAAAGGGGGCGAGCAAGCCAAAAAACAATAAGACAAGCCCTCTTAAAAAGATCAAAGGCCAGTCAAAATGCGGCTGTCCTTTTTTGTATCCCCTTTTTTGAAAAAAAGGTTCAAATGCCTAAATCGTCCGTCAATGAATTTTCATGCAAGGAGGCGCTCCTTTTTTTATCACTTTGTTTTTTTTCCGTTTTAGTGAGCTCTTCATTGAGAATGTCGTCAGGAGTCATCTCTTCATGCTCTTCAAATTCTTCAAGCTGAATAAACTCGGTGCGCTCCATGGAGAGTTCAAGATAAAAAATATTATTCTCTTCTGTCGTAAAGCTGACCCTTCGTGCTATCGGGTTGTCTATGTTATTGTCGATAGTGACATTGATATTTTTATTTATCACGATCATTTTGGGTTGATTTTGAGTGATGTTCGTTTGGAGCGAACGACGTATTTTTCCGGTGAAATCGCCCACAATTTGGTTCATTAATTCCCCAAGTACGTCGGAAACCTCGTCGGATGTATGCAAGCTTGCAAGCTCTTCTTGCGGGATCCCCATGTGTGTCATGTATTTTGAGTAGATTTCAAGTGCTGCTTTGGCTTCAAAATTAATGACAACCAGCCCAGAGAACCCGCCATCAAAAAGCACAAAGCAGCCCAAATCTGGTTTTAAACTGGTTTTATTGATTTTTTGAACCATGGCAGAATGGTGAACTGGAGAATCACTTGCTTTCGTAAGCACTCCTGTGACGGATTGACAAAGTTTAAGTAAAACATCTTCTGTTGTGACGACGTTTGTTTTTCTCATAAGTGCTTCACCTGTTATATTTTCTCAAAATGTAACAAATTGTGGCAGTAAAAACAGAAAGTTGCAGAAATATTCACTCCTTTCTTATTGAGAGATTATTTTTTGTTTCAAGATCAGGAAAATAAATCAGGTTAAAGTTTTAAAAGAGTCAGAGAAGAAGGGGAATTTTAGAAAGAAGGGAAGGGGATGGAACGTGTTGATTAAAAATAAAAAAGCCACGATATGACGTGGCTTTTTATTTAAATCAAGTAGATGTTATTCTTGTTCAATAACAAATTCAGGAGATGTAACAACAACACGACGGTTTAATGAACGGCCTTCTTTCGTGTCGTTTGTTGCGACAGGATCAGTGCTTCCGCGACCTGTTACAGTCATACGCTCAGTGGTAATGCCGTTGTTGTTGAAGTAATCTGCAACCGTTTGTGCACGTTTAACAGATAATTTTTCGTTGAATTCTTCTGTACCCGTATTATCCGTGTTTCCGATAATAACGGCTGTTGCTGCTGTGTTATCTTGTAGACGTTTCAGCATGGGCTCAAGAGATGTTTGTGCTTGAGCTGAAAGTTCGTCACTTCCAAACAAGAAGCTGGCGTCTTGAGTTGCTTCATTGATAATAACTTGTTCTGTTTCGACAACAACAGACTCTTCTACAACTGCAGTGTCATCATAAGCTTCTTCATTCAGGTAAGAATCGTCTTCAACTGGAGCCGAAACGTCTGATGATGCGCGACCAAAATGGAATGTAATGCCTGCAGAAATATAATGGTGATTTGTTGCAAGGGGGTTTGCGTTTGCAGCGCCAAGAGCCATTTCAGGCGTGTATTGATACTCTAAACGTAAGTTAACAAGATCTGATGCTCTGTGCTCAAGACCTAAAGCGGTCAATAAAGAAACTTCGCTTGCTGGGGTTTTATTGTTATTCCAGTCCCATAGAACCGCACCCACTTTACCGTAAATGCCCGTATTTTCAGTGATACCGAAATTCAATTTTGGTGCAAGGGTAAAGGTGGTTAAATCGCCTTTTTTCAATTCAGAAACACCAGCGTTGCTTTCTCTGATTTCAAAATCACCTAAATAATCATAAGTTGATTCGATTGAAAATCCATTCGCAAAGTCATATCCGGCAATGATGCCGCCTGCAACAGCTTTACTTGTGCAGTCTGTCGTTGAGCACGTGTTGTCAAGTAGAGATGCACCAACACGGGCGCCAAGATAGAAGTTTGACTCGTCTTGTGCATTAGCCAGAGGCGAAAGGGCGACGAGAAGAGCAATGATGCTGACTGTTTTTTTCATGATAGTTACTCCATTTCTTATAAATAGCCATCCTTCATCGGTAGCCCTCTTTATGAAGAGGAAATACGAAAGAAGAAAACTCTGAATTAAGAAATCAGATTCTTATGTAAAAGAAAATAATTTCGAAAAATAAAGTTCGAGGCCCATTGATAGTTCAAACGTTTTGGATCCCTAAAGTCAAAAAGACGATACAAAATGCAACTCGAAAAACTATATTAGGAAAACAAGTAGATAAAGGGTGCCCTCGACTTCTTTCCGGTTAATTCATTAACTCTTTGAGCAGAAGTGTTAAGGTAGAGCTTTCGCATCGTATTTCACCTAATTATCTTTCCTGTGAAGGATGAGGAACATGCAATAGTGAAGCGTTCTAATCTCGTCGTTTCGCAGGTTAAAATCATCAAAGACGTGACAGTGTGGTTGAATTCAAAAAAGCAACGATTTTAAGACCTTTAAAATGCGAAACAAAAATGAAATGGAACTTTAACAACCTGTATTTAATTAAATAATTATTAGATAATTCAATCAAATGCTGTTCGTCTCCGAAGTGACGAGGATGATTATATGGATATTGCTCGCATAATCAATTGTAAAGGTGTGAAAAGATATAAAAAGAAGAAAAACGGTGATTTTTTGAGCAATTTTGGGGACGGCGGGGGGCGTTTTTTGTTGAAACGCCTAATTTAGGCGTTTTTGTTCTTTCGTACCGGAAACGGGTCTGTTCACGGACAACTGTTTTCCTTTTTTCATTCCTTTTTCGTAATCCTCTGTCATGTTCTTCATTGCCATTTGGAGTTGTTGTTTAAATGTTTCTTTGTCGATGTTTTTAAATTGCTTATCGATATAGTCTTTGATTTTGTCATCCGGGTTTCCTTCAGGCGCGATGCGAGGCAATTTTTCTAAAGCCCCTTCTAACCACCCTAAAGTAAATGAATACATACGACGGGCTATTTCTGTTTGAGGTGTACCACTTCCTTGGAACGCGTTTCGAAATTGGCCTATATGTTCATTCATTTCTCTGTAAACAATATCAAAAGAAAAAGCGGCAAAGATGGCCCTATCAGCATCTCCTATGAATTCAGCTTTCTTTAATCCTTTGTAGTTTGTGAGAACACACTCCACACCGAAACGAGAATTAATGCCTCGGATTATTTTTAATATGGGTTCACTGACAGCGCTGGGAAGCAAGGTGTGTGAGGTGGTTTTTCCCATGCTAATGAAATTAATGTCGTCTTGATCCAAGCCGTATTTTTTCATTAAGCTTTGCGCCATTTTAATGGCTTGGGCGGCCTCATTGATATTGGACGAATTGCTAAGTTCTAGGCATTTAGCGATTTTTTTTAGGGCTTTAGGTTTTGTTTCAGACATGGATTCGTCCAATTTCAAAAAGAGGAATATTTTACAGTTTGCTGTGCGTTTTACTAGCTTAGGGCTTTCTTTTGTTTCGCCGTGTCCAATTTATACACCCACTTGATCTGAAAAATGCAGGCAGGCGCGAATAAAAAAGCCCTTGAGCATAGATTAAGGGTGTGATTGGGCTGTAAGATCCTGCCCGACCCCCTTTGCAAGAAAAGACGCCTTTTCAAATGGAGATTGAATCAAGGCGCTATTTTTGGTTTTGTCGCGTTTCCCTGTGCGTGAGGAATAAAAGAGAGGCCACAATGATCCCTCCTCCAACCCAAAGGTTCCCTGGTGGCACCCAGCCGAAAACAAGAAATCCAAAAAGAACATTAAGAGGGAGTTTGGCATGATCGAAAGGCTGGATAAAAGAGGCATCAGCGAAAGAATAGGCTTTGGCGATGCTCCATTGTGCTAAAGCGGTAAAGAGGCCTGCGGCCATTAAAAGAAACCAAAGGGTTTCGCCTTTTGGCATGGACCATTGTGGAAAAGCAAGAAGAAGATTAAAAGGCGAGATGAGAAGTAAGAGGTAAACCACAATGGTGGTCGGGCTGTCGTGACTGGAAAGTTTTTTGACCATCAGAGAATAGAGCGCCCAAAAAAAAGCGGCGCCAATCGGCAATAAAGAAGCCAAAACAAAATGATCAGACCAAGGCTCAAGAATGATCATGGCACCGAAAAATCCGCTGAAAGTGGCTACCCACCTTGCCGCGCTAACTCGCTCTTTTAAAAACAGACCCGAGCCAAGCGTTGCAAACAAAGGAGAGGTCATCAATAAAGCAACCCCTTGCCAGATGGGAACAGGGTAAGCCAGAGCCCACATCCAAAGTTGGATTCCGAGCACAGAAAAGAACACCCGAAGACAATGCAAAGAAAAAAACTGTGTTTTTAATGCTTGGCGGATCCCCCTTTTTTTTAACCAAGGCAGCATCACAATCAAAGCAATCAAATATTGCACAAAAGCGACGGTGGTCGAGGGTTGGTTCATTTTGAAGCTGATGTATTGCGCCAAACTGTTTACAACGGCAAAACATAAGCCTGCACATAACATCCAAGCGGCCCCGAGAAAAGGAGAATGCGTTTTCATAGTGAGATCTGGATAAAGAAGAAAGAAACAAATAATAACGAATATTTTTATAAGAGAAAGCCCAAGTGCCTAAATATGGGCCTTTTGGGCAAGTTTTGATGAGAATGAGCTAAAGAGACACGCGGGTGATTTTTATTTGAGGCTGAAGGCGTTCGAGGATCTCGCGTGTTGCATTAAAATGGCTGACATTCGGTTTGTCACTTTCTATAAAAACGGCTTCTTGCATGTTTTCAAAAGGAACATCCGCAAGATTCATGGCATTCAACGCGACTTGCAGAGGCGGCAAGCTGGGGTTAAAGGCCGCATTTTCTGCGGGCATTCCGCAAAAAAGATGCGCGGAGTTTGCGCGTATTGCGATTGCACAGAGGTCATTTGAATAAGGGACGTGGGCGCGGTTAGCCGCTTTTAATGCCGCTTCAATGAGCGGGTTATCATGCGTGCAATCCAAACCATGGTCTTGTGTGCTAAGGAGCGCTGTGGTGATCTCAAGATCGCTCGGTCCAAAGGACTCAGGAAGATAATGATGCAGTTTTTTTTCTGTGTTTTCAGCTAAGCGAATGATCAAGTCCTCAGATCCATTGAGCTCATTCATAAATTGTCGGCAATGACCACAGGGGCTGTAATTGATGGTGATTTCATTTATTTTTGTTTCGCCTTTGAGCCAGGCGTGCGCAATGGCGGATTGTTCTGCATGAACCGATTGGTTTAATGGAACCCCCAAAAATTCCATGTTTGCCCCAAAATACAAATGGCCGGATTCCCCGCGCGCAATGGCCCCTACGTTGAAATTTGAAATGGGCACCTGTGCGTAGGCGGCAGCAAGGGGAAGCAAGGCCATTTGGAGTGCGGAGATTGATAAACCACTGACAAGGCGCAATTGTTCAACGTCTTCAGGGGGGATGCTGGCAGAAAAATCAGACGCCGTTGTGATCTTTTGTATGGCTTCTTTGAGTGGAGAAGGAAGGGCGTTAAGGGCCTTTTTGATACGGATACACATGATGGACTCCAAAAGGATGTAATGCTTTTATAGGGTCGGCTTGAGAGCAAGGTGTCTTTTTTGAGCCTTTGTGTTCAGAGCCTTTTTTTACTCATTTAAAAAAGAACAATATCAAATGAAACAAAATGGGGGCAAAAAGGGCAGTAATAATACCACAAATCACCAAAGCCAGTGAGCTAATTGCCCCTTCTTGGTGGTTATTTTCTATGGCTTTTGCTGTTCCAATGGCGTGCGATAAAGCGCCAATGGAAAGACCTCTGGCAAGAGGTGAACGGATATTTAATCGATTGAGAAGCGGGTAGCCTATTAATGCGCCAAATAATCCAGCAATGAGCACGAGGGCGGCGGTAATTTCAGGGATCCCCCCGATTTGTTCTGCTGTGCTTAATGCAAAGGGGGTTGAGATGGATTTTGGAAGCACAGAAGCGGCGATGATTTCATTCCCTCCGAGGGCAAAGGCCAGCAATGTGCCTAAAAGGACAGAAGAAAAACTCGCACAAGTACAACTAATGAGGATGATTTTCCATTTTTCACGAATAAGATGAAGCTGTTCATACAAGGGGTAGGCAAGGGCAATCACGACCGGGCCTAACATTAAATGAATGACCTCATTTTGTGCCAGGTAGTGTGCGTAGGTGTCGCCACTGTAAATCAAGCAAGGCGTTAAGATGAGCAAACTAATAAGAAGAGGGTTACAGAGCGGGTGTTTTACCTTTATGGCTATTTGTCGTGCTACAAAGTAAGTCACAAGGGTGGCAAGTAACCACATCAGGCTTTTTCTCCTTGGTTTTTTTCGATGAGCTTCGCGGTAACGATTAAAACAATCAAGGAACTCAACAAGGTTCCAACAAGAAGAGGGAGGATGTTCGAAGCCAATAAATCCGCTTGTTCAAAGATCCCAAGGCTTGCCGGAATAAAAAACAAAGGCATTATCTTCATCAAGAGCATGGAGGCGTCTTTTACCCAATGAACAGGGATGATTCGAAGCGTGAGGCAAAGGAATAAAAGAAGCATGCTGATGATGCTGCTTGGGATGGGCAAGGGCAATAAAGAGGCGGTGACAATGCCAAAAAAATAAAAGGCGCCAATAAGGAAAAAACCGATGAAATAGGGCACCTTACTCTCTCTCAAACTGAAGGATGCTAATAAGCATGATGTTATCAACCTGGTGTCATAGTTTATGTGAAACAAAGATGGGTGGGAACCCATTAAATTGGCTTCATTCTTTATTTTGAGATGAAGCTCAGGCCTCTGCTTTGAAGACGGGATTTTATTTGTAAACGAAATAAAGAAAGAAGATAAAATAAACTCAAAAATACCGATGTATTGTTTCATGTATGTAATGTTTTTTGTATGTAATGAAATATTGATAATTGCATCGGTATTTTTAAATTTAATTATTGTGCGATTCGAACAGAATGTGCAAGAACCACTTTTTCATGGTATTCAAAATTAATTTGCCCCTTGACCGTTATTTTTGTTTCGGGGGTAATTGTCAAGCCAAACCAAGTATCATCTTTTATTTCAATGATAATGGAGCCTGTGCCATCTTCAAAAGTGTAGAGTTCATTCCCGAGAGAGGTCAGAATATGCCCTTCAAGCTGTACGGCTGTTTCATGGCTGAAAAGATCAGCCTTCAGTATGCCTTTGACCGTAAAGATACCTTCACTGGGTCCAAGAAAGCCTTCTTTTGTTGGTTTCGCGTAAAGGCTTGTGGATAAAATGAACGTCGAAAACAAAAGGAAAGATAAAAGATATTTTTTCATTAAAACTCCGAGTCTTGACAAAAATAACGGGCGATCTGTTTGCGGTCAACATCTCGTGTAAAGAAATAGAATTAATTATCTAAAATAACGGAAACATTAAAAAAATGAATAATAAAGGAAAGGTAAATTATTAATGTGATGAAAAAGAGCCACCCAAATAAGTGTATTTATTTATAAAAAGAGAAGGGGACTATAAAACTGAAAATATGCTTGATCAATGCTCAACTTTACTATTTTATATTATTTCATTAAATAAAGGCGTGAATTAAAAGACCTTCCTCCAGAATAGATTGATTTTTTTTTAAATAGAGAGCCCTCCTTTTTGAAACGGCGTGGGTGTTGCCTGCTCTCGCTTAAGGCCAATCACGGCGTCGATGTATGCTCAGGCCTTCGCTCGTTTGCCCCCTAGACGCATCTTCAAGTCTCTTGAGTCTATTTATTAAATTAGAAATCGACTTTAAATTGAAATCATGAAAGAAGGGATGCTGCGCGTGAGCTGGCTTTTAAAGGTTCTTGTCGATGCGGGCGCGGGCTTTGAGGGACTTTTTCCTTTTTTGGAAGGCGCGCTTTGCTGGGCGCTTGTGTTTTCATCCGTTCTCAAGGCGAGATTCATTTTAAAATGAAATAAAAAACAAGCCCTATTAAGACGATAGCGGAAAGAGAAAAGAAAATGATTGGCCATTTTTTTGAGGGAAACCTTGTTTCTTTTTCTTGTGTCACCGCTTCAAAAAAAAGGGGCGACGCTGTTTTTCTTGGTGCATTGTGTTCACGCTGGTCTGTTTTTTTTGGAAGGGCCATTCTGTAGCCGTGTTTTTCGATAAAAGAAAGTGGAAGAATGCCTTCCCCTCCTTGCTGCGCTTTTTTTAATAAAGAGGAGAGGTTGCATTTGTGCTTTTCGTAGGTTAAATCAGGGCTTAACGTGGCAACATAGAGAGATTGGCTTGAAATGACTTGTCCTGCATGGTGGCAGAGGATTTCGAGTAAACGGGACTCTGCATCGGAGAGGGCGGTGGTTGCGTTATTTTGCCAAAAAAGAGTGCGGTTGACGGGTTCAAAATCGACATCATTAAAACGGTAGAATTTGTTGTAGATTTTGGTGTGCATCACGGAATCCATGCGGGAAGATTGAATTAAAAAGTGTGGACCTATTTCACAAAAAAACAAATCAATACAGCGTCTCTTTTCTCTGCTTTGAAAGAAAAAAGAAGGCGCTTTTTTAGCTGTTTTTCTGTATTGAATGGGGCCATTTAAATAAAGAGGGAGCAAGAGCGCTCAAAAAGAGCGCGGACAAATCAAGAGGCTAAAGACTGTACATATTGATACAAGGCACGAAGGATCTCCATTTTCTTTGTGTCTTGTTCATGTTGATGAATAAGATCTTCCAGTTGATTCATGTACATGGGAAGGTTATTTTCAAAATACTCTCGACGATGTTGATCCCATTTTATTTGTTCATTTTCGGTCAAGCTCCAAGGGAAGTGACGAGCGCGATATTGAAACAAAAGAGGTTTGATGCGCGGGTCTGCGGTTTTAAGATCGAGTGAACTTAAATTTTCAGCTTTCGTTTGACGTAAAATCTCCATTTGAGCGGTATCTGAGTGAGAGAAAAAGCCGTCATAAAGTGCGGCATCGACATGAGTGGGTTTGTCGTATTGTGTTTTAAGCGCATACAATGCCGTGATTTTTTCTCTAATTAAAGGCTGATCTTTGATCCGTTGTAAATTTATTAAACATTGTTCTGTATTGATATTTAATCGAAATGCATCTTCTTTTCTGAGGGTGTTGGCCTGTGCGAGAACAGGGCATTTATTCATATGAATGACTTTTAGTGGTACGGGTAATTCACCTGGCGCAAGATCGATTTGTTTGGTGTAAAGTCGGGCTCTTAAGGCTTCAACATCCAGTTCGAACAAAGGGCTTGGGTCTTGCGTCAAATCAATGGAAATCACCGCATTTTTATTCATAGGATCCCATGCAACAGGGGCAATCCAGCTGGTGTTGCTGCGCTTTATTCCAAACATACCGGAAACATGGAGCAAAGGCGTCATTGAAACGACGTCGATGAGGGGATGCAGGGTGTTTTTATTTCGGTGTGTATAAAGGTATTCAAAAAGACGCGGCTGGGCCTTTTTGAGCTTTTTAGCCAATTCAATGGTGGCCATCACGTCGGCCATTGCATCGTGGGCATTCGTGTGCTCTATACCATTGGCAGCGCAGAGATCTTCCAAACGAAAACTGGTCATATCCTCTTGGTTCGTCGGCCATTCAATTCCCTCAGGACGCAGTGCATAAGCGGCACGCATCACATCCAGCAAGTCCCATCGTGAATTGCCATTTTTCCAGCTCCAAGCATAGGGGTCGAAAAAATTACGGTACAGGCTATAGCGTGTGATTTCATCGTCGAACCGAATGTTGTTATACCCGACAGTACAGGTTCCTGGTTTTGAGAGTTCTTCATGGATTTTGGCCATAAATTCTGGTTCATCAAGGCCTTTTGCCATTGCAAGTTGTGGCGTGATGTGCGTGATTAAGCAGGCTTCGGGCTGAGGGAGATAATCGTTAGGCGGTTTACAATATATGACCAAAGGAGAGCCGATGACATTGAAATCTTTGTCTGTTCGAACCCCTGCAAATTGACAGGGCTTATCGAAGGCGGGGCGCGTTCCAAATGTTTCATAATCTATAAAGTAAAATGTGGCTTGTTCTGTGTTGTTCAT
>CAMRDW010000013.1 GCA_947041315.1 uncultured Enterovibrio sp. | reverse complement strand
ATTCGAAATAGCAAGGAGAAACCATGAAAGACTGTTTTTTGAAGAACCTAAAAAAGGCAATAAAATTCAAGATATTGAATAGAGGTGCTCAAAAAACAATCTTAAACATCAAGACTCAAAAGTCAAAAAATAACAGCTTGAATTCTTCTTTTTTCATTTTTAAAACAGATGTTCTTCCTTTTCAAAGAAGGAAACAATCTTAATTAAAAATGACAATCACCTCCAATATAAAAGGGCTTTCGAATCTTCAATGGTGAAAAAAATAAAAGACAAAATAAGAATATTTATAAAGGGTAAATATTCATTAAAAACACACATTGCAACCCTTTTTTTTATTATCCTCTCAATTATCTCGTTGATCTTGATTTTTATGAGTTTTAATGATTCAAAATCCCTCAATGAAACATTGGCCAAAGAAAGAATAAATCAAAGTGAAGAACAAATACGCCTTACCTTTCAAAAAATGACCACCTCTTTATTCACTTCACTTAATATTCTTTCCAGCTCCGACTTTGCAGAACAATTACGTTTTGATAATAAAGGACAATGGGTAGAGACATCCAACATCATCTTAAAAAATAATCCTGATATTTTGTCTATTTATCTCGGTTTTGATGATGAACGATCTGTTTTTTTTAGAAGTCTACGCCCTTCTTTTATGCGTTCCGTTTTTTCCGCCCCTAAAAATGCCCTTCTTATGATGGAAATAAATCAAAAAAACGGGCTGCAAATTCAATATTTTTATGACGATAAAAACCAACTTCTCGAAACAAAAGAAAAAGAAAACCATTTTCGTCCCACGCAAAGAAGCTGGTTTTATAACGCGCCTTCAAACGGTCAGATCTTTGTCACTCCAGCCTATACTTACCATTTTATACACAAACGCGGCATTTCATTTTCTAAACGTGTACCCAAGGCAAACGCGGTGATTGGCATGGATGTCACTGTGGATTCTTTTGATTTTTTATTGCACTCTCTGACTTTGGCAAATAAAACTCAAATTATTATTTTTGATAAAAGTAAATTTGTCATCGCAGAGCGCGGCTTAAAAGAGTCCCCAGAAAAGATTGAAGAAAATCGGCTTCCAAACTCCCCCTTTCATCGTTTACTTAAGATCCCTCATTGGAAAGAAATGGTTGAAGAAATTGAATTTAAAGGGCAAACATGGGTCATTAATTTAGTTCAAATTGATGCGTTTCAGGAGCAAAGCTTTTGGCTTGCAAAAGCCGTCCCTAAAAATGAGCTAATACATGACGCTCTAGCCTCACGGAACAAGCAAATCGTTTTAACCTTGATTTTATTGCTCTTCGGTATTGGTATGATCCTATGGGCCTCAGGAAAAATAGCGCAGCGATTAAAATCATTGAATGATGCCACCTTTCAAATTCGAAACCTCAATTTCAACAACTTACAAATACCTGAATCAAATATCATTGAAATGAGTGATTTATCCGATTCTTTCTCAATCATGTCTAACACCCTCGCGCAATTTCTTGCCACCTTACAAGCGGTCTCTAAAAGCGCTGATTTTGACTATTTACTGAACGACATTGTGCTGCAATGCCAAAAAACAAGCCAAGCGGATCTTGTGATCATGTGGTCAAAAAAATCCAATAACAACGAAAATATCTGCGTGTCGGCCCATTATCCATCGCCCCTCACTGACTCGAAAATAGACTTTCAAGACCTTGTTAAAAAATGCCCTGAATTAAAAAATCTCAATGAGAATAAAGTGATCACTTTTAGCCCAAGCCAAAAAGACAAACAAAAGAAACGATTTCCGCACGCCCTTAAACGGGGGTGGGTTTTTCCTTTATGTGATCGGAATAATCAAAATATTGGCCATGTATTGATTGGCTTTAATCGAACATTAAAACCAGAACAAGAAAATAAAATTCATTTTATTCAAACATTTTTAAGCTTTGTTTCCTTGATCACAGAAAACAGATCCCATATTGCCGCTCAAAAAGCCCTTTTTTCTTCTTTGATTGAAATGCTCGCCTCTGCAATTGATACGAAATCCCCCTATACAGGAGGGCATTGCCAACGGGTCCCCGAGCTTACTTTTATGCTGGCGGAGGCGGCCAATCAAGATAAAACGGCCTTTCCTGATTTCAATTTAGACCCCTCTTCCAGAGAAGCCTTGCACATTGCCGCCTGGCTTCATGACTGCGGAAAAGTGACCACCCCAGAATATGTCGTCGACAAAGCGACAAAACTGGAAACCATCTACAACCGAATTCATGAAATAAGAACACGTTTTGAAGTGTTAAAGCGAGATGCAAAAATAAGGTATTGGGAAAAACGCCACGAAGGTAAAACACCCATTGCAACCCTCAAGCTCAAACTTAAAAAAGAAGAAGCCAGGTTAAATGAGGATTTTGCTTTTATTGCCCAATGCAATGTGGGTGACATGGAGATGACTGAAACCCAATTAAATCGAATGGAAAAAATAGGAAATACCCTTTGGGAACGCACGATGAACGATGCTTTAGGCCTCTCTAGTGAGGAGCTTGTCCGCCGTTCTTTTCGAGAGCCCGCCCCTCTTCCTTGCAAAGAGACGCTTTTAAAAGACACAAGCTGTCATGAAATTCACTGGTCAAAAAAACAAAAGAATAAATACACAAATTGGCCTTTTAAAATTCAGATCCCCCGATTGCAATACAATCGAGGAGAACGCCATAATCTCAGTGTAAAAAAAGGCACTCTCACAGAAGAAGAGCGTTTTATCATCAATGATCACATCGTTCAGACCATCATCATGCTCAATAAACTGCCCTATCCAGACCATTTAAAAGGGATCCCCTCGATGGCCGGTGCGCACCATGAAAAGCTGAATGGATTAGGTTATCCCATGCGCTTAAAAGGAAACGAAATATCGTTTGAAACAAGAATGATGACCATTGCTGATATTTTTGAAGCCTTAACCGCCAGTGATCGCCCTTACAAAAAAGCCTTCTCACTCCATGAAGCGCTCCATATTTTAGCCAAAATGGCCAAAAACAATCACATCGACCTTTCTTTGTTTCGCTTTTTTGTCGAGAAAAAAATATACCTTCAATACGCAAAGCGCTTTCTTCCAAAAAATCAACACGATATTGTCGATGAAAAAGAAATATTGGCCATTTTATACCCAAAGTAATTGAGGTTGCGCGCCTGCACCACGCGAATAAAAACCCTGAGTATCAATGGATTCTGTGATTAGCAGAGCGCGACGAGCCAACACCCAGGCCCCCTCAAAACGACGGGTATAAAGGGCATTTCAAGAAAGAAAAAACCATCGCTTACTTTTTTAAATACATCAAAAAAGGTTAAATAATAGAGCGCCCCAATGAAATAACCACACGTCTGTTTTTATTTCGCCCAATAGGATCGTCATTGTCTGCAATAGGGCGGCGCTCGCCGTACGCATGCACTTCTATTCTGTCTTTTGGCAAACCTAAGGACATAAAATAATCCTCCAATTTTTTGGCACGTGCATCCGCAATACGTTGATTCACCGCCTTTCCTCCTAATGAGTCGGTGTAAGTGGCCATCAAGACCAAATCAATGTCTGGACTGTATCTTACAAACTCTGCAATTTGGGTCAATTTTACCAAAGAGACCTTGTTCAGCTCATCGCTGTCTTTATCGTAATGAAGTACATTAAAGGCAATATCATCGAAGGCATAAGGCAATAAACGAGAAATACAAAGACGGAATTCATTGTATGGTTTTAAAAATGAAACGGAAGACAAAGACACATTGACCCGTTGGTTTCTGTTCCTCCACTCTTGAAAACTAAAGGTCGGGTATCGCCCGATTTCTAATTCAGAAAGCATGTTCCAAGCCGTTTTTCCCTCCACAAATCCATTAAATTGCTTATAAAAACGAAGGCGGTCTATGTATTGAGCAGAGAGACCCGGTTTCCAAACGGCCGGCATGGAGACCAAGGCAACATTTTCAGTTTTCCCCATAGGCAAACGCAGCGCCATTTCAAAATTTAAATTGATATTTTTGCTGGCACGAGAGCTAAATGTGGCCGTTGCATAATTCGGGATAGGATGCTCAATACGGCATTCAATGGGGGTATCAACAGTGACTTTCCATACAGACTCCATCGGTTTTGCACCATAAAATGTACTGGCATGGAGGCGCATCGGGCACAAAATCAAAATAGCCAAAAAAGGAAACTGAAATAGGGCTGAACGCTTCATAGAAAGGTTTTTCCTTTTTTTGTCGGTAAATCCATTGTCTTCTCTATGCTATCGGACACGCAGCGTGTTTTTTTAGGTTTTATTTTATATTCACTCAGAGATTTTAAAATATCTAATGCCTGGCCTTTAGAACAAAATCCCCTTCTGCCATAATGTGCCCCTGATTTATTTTATGTTTATGCTCATGACTCAAGAAACCAACCTAAATACATTAAAATCTCGATTTCGAGGCTATTTTCCTGTTGTTATCGATGTTGAAACGGCCGGTTTTAATGCAAAAACGGATGCCCTGTTAGAAATTTGTGCCATCACATTAAAAATGGATGAAGAAGGTTGGCTACACACAGATAAAACCCTTCATTTTCATGTCACCCCTTTTGAAGGAGCTAATTTAGAAAAAGAAGCCCTTGAATTTAACGGCATTCGAGAGCCTTTTAGCCTTTTGCGCGGCGCCATCGATGAAGGGCAAGCCCTCAAGGACATTTTCAGCCTCATTCGAAAAGATCAAAAAGCAGCCCAATGCCAACGCGCGATTATGGTCGCCCATAACGCCAACTTTGATTTGAGTTTCCTGATGGCCGCAGCCCAACGCGCCCATTTAAAACGGAATCCTTTTCATCCTTTTGTGACTCTGGATACCGCCGCCTTAAGTGGATTAACCTTAGGACAAACAGTGCTCGCCAAGGCCTGTATCGCAGCTGGGATCCCTTTTGATAATGCCAAAGCGCATTCGGCTTTGTATGACACACAACGCACAGCCGACCTTTTTTGTATCATGGTCAATCGCTGGAAGACATTAGGAGGCTGGCCACCTCCTGCCACCGAAGACTGAGCCGCTTCAACACCTAAAATGCGCCGCGTTTTCCTCTAAAATAGACCGCAATAACAAAAAAATGAACCCCACCAGCAAGGAGAACCTCCTGTGGTTGGGGGGACCACGCCTTAGCCTGAATATTCAAAAAAAGGGGAGACCCTTTTTTCACAAAACAGCCACCCCGAAGAAAATGCGTTCGTTTTATACCCAATCTCATTGCAGATGCGCGCTTAGGCCAAGCGAGTGAACCCCCTCAGCATCGATGGACTCTGTGATTGGGCGCAGCCAACACCCACACAGCGTCAAAGGCGAGGAGCATACAAAGAAAATAAATAAAAAAAGGAACTTAATCCAAATAAATATTTTGTCGGTCTTGTTTGTAAAATCATAAATTAAAACGCTATGAATTTCTTAATGAGAATAATACGTTATCAAAAATTTACGGCGTATTTCCCCTTGTTTTCTCCGCGCAATATCAGATTGAAAAACAACAGAAGAAAGGGACAAGCCTAGATTTCACTCGACTTCGTCAAAAAAATCCGCAGACTGGGACTTTCAACATTAAAAATTTTAATACTCAAACCACCCACAGCTCGGTCACACGTTTGTGGAACATCGTAATGGAATAACACAATATGAATCCTATTCTCATTTCTGTTTGTGTCATGTTGATCTTGGCCCTTCTTCGGGTCAATGTCGTAATCGCACTCACGTTCAGCGCTCTTCTTGGAGGAGTTATCAGTGGACTTTCTTTAACGGAAACCATCGCCGCTTTTGAAGAAGGTCTTGGTGGAGGAGCCACCATTGCTCTAAGTTATGCCATGTTAGGCACCTTTGCTGTGGCGATTAGCCGCTCAGGGATCACCGATATTCTTGCACAAAGCCTCATCAAAAAAATTAAATGCAATAACAGCACGAAGAACACCTTTTTTCTAAAATATTTCGTCCTCGTGATCATTGCTCTTGTAACCATTTCCTCACAAAACGTGATCCCCGTTCACATTGCTTTTATTCCAATACTCATCCCGCCGCTGTTACACGTTTTTGAAAAATTGAAATTAGATCGTCGTCTCGTCGCCTGTACTTTAACGTTTGGCCTCATCACACCTTATATGACCCTTCCTATCGGTTTTGGCGGGATCTTTTTAAATAACATCTTACTCAAAAATTTACACGATAACGGATTAGAAATCAGTGCAAACCAAGTGCCTATCGCCATGCTCCTCCCTGCCGCTGGCATGCTTTTTGGCTTACTGACCGCCGCCTTTTTCAGCTATAGAAAACCCCGCCATTATTCAGAAGAAAAAATTCTGAGCGCAGAACCTGAAAAAATGGAATTTAACCCGAAAAGCATACGCGTTGCCTTGATTGCCATTGTCACCGCCTTAAGTGCGCAATTGTATACAGGCTCAATGATTGTCGGAGCACTTGCTGGCTTTATGATCTTTATCGTCGGCGGGGTCATAAAATGGAAAGAGACCAGCGATATTTTCACACGGGGCGTTCAAATGATGGCCATGATAGGTTTTATCATGATTTCAGCCGCAGGGTTCGCAGCCGTAATGAAAGCCACGGGCGGGGTTGAAACCTTGGTCGGATCTTTGTCTTCAAGCGTGGGCGATAACAAAGGGTTTGCAGCCTTCTTCATGCTCCTCGTCGGTTTGTTAGTAACCATGGGGATCGGCTCTTCCTTCTCAACCATTCCTATTCTTTCGACTATTTATGTTCCATTGGCCCTTTCATTTGGGTTTTCACCTCTGGCCATCGTGGCCCTGATTGGTACTGCAGCCGCCCTCGGCGATGCAGGCTCTCCCGCTTCAGACTCCACGCTCGGTCCGACATCAGGTCTCAATGCCGATGGACAACATGAGCATATTTGGGACACCGTGGTGCCCACATTTATCCATTACAACCTGCCTTTGATTGTTTTTGGTTGGATAGCCATCATGGTGCTTTAAAAAAGCACCCCCCTCAAATCAATAAAGCCGCACAATATGCGGCTTTATTTATATCAACCCAAGTCAATATTTCATCGTTTTTACTTTATTCACGTCAAGTGTATTGAGAAAAGGTTACTCTTTTACATCATCCGTATCCGATTTTTGACGAGATGCCGCCTCTTTGATCAAGGGCTGAAGCTCCCCCTTTTGAAACATTTCAATGATAATATCACAGCCACCAATCAGCTCTCCTTCAATCCACAATTGAGGAAAGGTCGGCCATTGCGCAAAAGCAGGAAGCGCACTACGTATATCTGGATGTTGCAAAATATCAACGTAAGCGAATTTTTCGCCACAGGCCATCAAGGTCTGTGTTGCTTGAGAAGAAAAACCACAGCTTGGTAACTTCGGTGAACCTTTCATGTAAAGTAAAATACTGTGATCTTTTATTTGTTGTTTAATTTTATCGATAGTTTCCATTTATATCTCCTTTCCCCTCATTGATTATTTTCCTATTTTAACGTGAAAAAACAGAAAAAAAAAACCTAAAAAAAAGAGGGGTTATTGTCTAACAAAATAATAAAAATAATCTTTAAATCAACTAAAAACTTGCTACACTGTTCCTCAGCCAAACAATAAGTTAAGTCAATAATCCACATGCAGTTATTGGATTATATTGTATAAAACTCACTAAATAAAATAGCAGGGCTTTTTGCCTTTCACGGAGAATCAAAGATGGCATTTCAACTACCCCCACTTCCTTTTGACAAAAAAGCATTAGAGCCGCATTTTTCACAAGAAACATTGGAATACCATTACGGAAAACACCACAACACTTATGTGGTTAAACTCAATGGCTTAATTGAAGGCTCTGAACTCGAAAATAAAACATTAGAAGACATAATAAAAACATCAACAGGCGCGGTTTTCAATAACGCCGCACAAATTTGGAATCACACTTTTTATTGGCATTGCTTAAGCCCCAATGGCGGTGGTGAACCTACAGGCGCTCTGGCTGAAGCCATTACGGCCTCTTTCGGATCGTTCGATAACTTTAAAGCAAAATTCACTGATTCTGCCATTAACAATTTTGGTTCTTCTTGGACCTGGCTCATTAAAAAAGCCAACGGCTCTTTAGACATTTTAAACACATCAAACGCGGGGACCCCATTAACAGAAGAAGGGATCCTTCCTTTGATGACCGTGGATCTTTGGGAACATGCTTATTACATCGACCACCGTAATCTGCGTCCTGACTACATGAATGCTTTTTGGGCTTGTGTAAACTGGGAATTTGTTTCAGAAAATTTTAACGCCTGATCCCTGCATTAAGGCTATACCCACGCAGCGTCAAAGGCGATGGGTATAACCCATAAAAAAATGCAGCTTAAATGAGAGAAAAACACTTAAGCTGCATTTTGTTAAAAAATCACCGTCCCTCTTTTAAAATAAAGCCCTGCCCTCCTTGCACACCCCGAAAAAAACAAGCGTTCAGCGCCTCGTGCATACAAAAAATCAGAATTTATTTTCAGATAAGTTCGTGATCACCCGCTTTAAAAGCTCAATGCGCGGCGAAATAGAGGACAATTCCAGATATTCATTTTCAGTATGAAATCCAGCGCCAATCGGACCCAAGCCATCCAATGTCGGCACCCCCAAAACAGAGGTCAGATTTGCATCAGAGCCGCCTCCCACCGCCTGCCACGTTATATCAAGATCAAGTTCTTTTCCTGTTTGTTCAACCAAACGCATCAAAATTTCTGTTTTTTCATGTGGGGTCATTGCAGGTTTGTAAGCTTCCCTTTCAAGGGTCACGGTCACCCCTTCAAGAAATGTTTTTTCAGTGCGGGCTCGAATGATTTTATCGATTGTTTCGTATTCTTCGTTATCCCAAAAACGCACATCGACTATGGCTTCAGCGTAAGCAGGCACAATGTTCGCGCTATTTCCGCCATTAACGAGACCAACATTAAAGGTGCTGCCAGATTCAAAATTCGTTAATTTATTGATTTCAATGATCCAATGGGCCATTTCGCTTATCGCACTGCAGCCTTTTTCAGGATCATTTCCAGCATGAGCTGCTTTTCCGTGAAAACTGAGTTTATAACGAGCCATTCCTTTTCGTGCTTTTACAAGAGCCCCATCAGAGCGGGCCGCTTCAGCAACCAAAACACAACGGGCATTTTTTGCCACCGATTTTAACCAGTCTTCTGAATACAAAGAGCCAATTTCTTCATCAGGATTCATGCAAACACAAATGGATAAACGCTCAAAAACCGCCTTATCTAAACCGCGAAGCGCATAAACCACATTCAATAAACCGGATTTCATGTCAGAAACCCCCGGCCCATAGGCATGGGTCTCATCAAAACGAAAAGGACGAACGGCCACCGTACCGATAGGAAACACCGTGTCCATGTGCCCTATTAGCATCAAATCGATTTGCTCATTTTCAGGTTGATTGCGGATTTCAAGCCCCGTCCCCGCCACGGTACAATCAACCCGTTTGATGGTCCAGCCGCCCATTTCTTGGTATTTCTGCTCCATTTGTTTCACTATCGTTTCAATGCCTTCAAGGCACAAGGTTCCACAATCTACATTGATGAGTGGACTCAATTCATCAAGATAATCGTTTAAAACAAAAGGCATAATCACTCCAAAATTTTTTATTTTACGTCACACTGAATCAACTTCGGCATCAAGAAATCAGAGATTTAAACAAAAATGTTCATTAAAAACATCGCGCAAAATGCATTCAGCATCGAGATAAAAATCATCACCGGAATATGGCGTCCTTCCGTTCCGATAGGGCCTAAGACGCGCCCAAGGTACTGCACTTGTGAACCCATCAAATAAATTGCAGGTGCGATAATAGCAATATGTTCACCGTTTAAAATACCTTGATCAAACAAGCTAATAACAACCCCAACACCGCCGCCCATGGACATCCAAGCCCCAATCAGAACCGCCGCCGCTTCACCGGGCAAACCAAACACCGCCATAATGGGAGCAAAAAGGCTCCCCATCAGATCTAAAGCACCTGTAATTTGCAAGGCTTTGATAATAACAAAGGCCATCAAAACATTGGGTACGGTGGAGAGGGTCGCAATACTCCAGCCCTTTTTTGCGCCCTCAACAAAAATGTCCGTCACCATCGGTTTTTTTACTGCACTCATGCTGCTTTTTCCTCTGTTGGAAGGGGTTTTTCTTCTTTTCCATCAACCAGTGCTAAATAAACGCGAAAGACATTGGCGCCGACAAACTTAAAAATAAAGATCATTCCCACAGCAAGCCCCATTGAAGAAGGGACAGCAAGACGGCCATCTGAGAGGGTCAAGGTAAAAAGCACGGCGCCCGATGAAAAGAAATTCACGATGCTCGCACCCGCTGAAAATTGAAACATGGTGAAAATATCTGCTTCACGGTCAGTGATGAGTCCTTCATCTTTTAATTGCCGCGTCATCGCAGCACCTGCGTCCGCACTTTGTAAAGAAGCAATCAAGGCCAAGCCCGCACTTCCAGGAATCGTCATAATTGGGCGTAAAAGGGGGGTTAAGAGTTTACGGGCAGCATCAAGTGCCCCATAATGCTCTAGCACATTGATCATTCCAAGTGCAAACATCACTGTCGGTATTAACGTTAAAGCGAATAAAAATCCATCTCTTGCTCCACTTCCACCTTTTCCTCGCATCGAGGTTGTGGCCGCTTCCACCCCTTCATCCGTCTCATTCACAGAATAAACAACCTCACCAAAAGTCCCGTTGAGGGTGGTGAAATCGAAAATCCCATACCATTGATTGGACTGAAAAAGTCCAGAGAAAAAAACCACTGCAAAAGCCAAAGCAAGATAACTTCCTACAGTGACTTTTCTTTCTAAATTTGAATCTTGCAACATCGTGATCCCTAAAAATAATGGAAAACAAAATTTTATTAAACAAAGTATGCGCCTAGTTACCTAAAGATATTTATTCCTTCAGGTCAGCGATATAGGGATTTTACATGAATGTCTTCACACGATCAGATTAAATTGATTTCTTTAAGCAGAAAGGAATTTATTCTAAGCTCAGCCTTTCTTTTTAAAGCGAACACCCTCCTTTGTTCTGTATAAAAAAGATCGAAATCAGGGTGCAAGCCGCGGTCTTTATGGCCCGAAATAGACAGGCCCCCCTTTTCAGCCCGAAAAGATTTAATAAAAAAATACCCTAAAAAAGAGGCACGAATTAAAATTTTGAAGCAGAACTAAATATTCAGCGCTTCTGCTTGTTTTTAAAGGATCCAATATCAAAATGAAAAGGCATGCTTTCCTCAAAAATAAAGATGAAATAATCACAAAAGCCCTATATAAGGACGGTTCCATGAAATTAAAAAGAGTGGGTTTAATCGGTTGGCGGGGCATGGTAGGCTCCGTTTTAATGGAACGAATGGCAGAAGAAGGCGACTTTGATCTCATTGACCCCCTTTTTTTTAGCACCTCACAAATCGGGGCTTCGGGGCCTTTTTTTGGCCGCGCAACCTCTGTACTTGGAGATGCCTTTCACATTGAAAGCCTTAAAACCCTCGACATCATACTCACCTGCCAAGGGGGAGAATACACTCAGTCCGTGTACCCAAAACTTCTCGCCGCCGGTTGGAAAGGCTATTGGATAGATGCCGCATCCACCTTGCGCATGAAAGACGACGCTATCCTCTGCCTCGACCCCATCAATTTCAACCAGATTCAAGAAGGGATCCAAAAGGGCATCAAAACCTTTGTCGGAGGGAACTGCACCGTCAGCTTGATGTTGATGGCCCTCGGAGGCTTATACCAAGCCAATCTGGTTGAATGGGTCAGCGCTCAAACATATCAGGCCGCCTCGGGCGCTGGTGCAAAAAATATGCGAGAGCTCCTTCAACAAATGGGACAAACATACCAAGCAGTAGAACAGGATTTAGCCTCTCCATCGAGCTCCATCTTAGATATCGATCGGCGAGTGACAGAGCGCCTTCGCTCCAAAAACTTTCCTATTCAAGAATTTGGAGCTCCCCTTGCTGGCTCTTTGATCCCTTGGATTGATTCAAAAAGAGAAAACGGACAAACAAAAGAAGAATGGAAAGCCGGGGTCGAAGCAAACAAGATTTTGGGTTTAACCCAAAATGCGATCCCGATGGATGGAACCTGTGTTCGCATCGGCGCCATGCGCTGTCACAGCCAAGCATTGACCATCAAACTAAAGAAAAATGTGCCACTGTCGGACATTGAAAACATCATCGCCTCTCACAATGAATGGGTCTCACTCGTCCCTAATGAACGTGAAGCCACTCTGCAGACCCTCTCTCCAGCACAGGTTTCCGGCACGCTCAAGATCCCCGTTGGGCGTTTACGAAAAATGGCGATGGGAGAAGATTTTCTGAATGCCTTTACCGTGGGCGATCAATTACTCTGGGGCGCAGCAGAGCCTTTACGGCGTGTTTTACGCATTATTCTATCGAATCAAGCTTAAAATCGCTTTTTTTTCAAGCTAAAAAAAGAACGCCCAAAGAAAAGGCGTTCTTTTTTGTATATTGCTATCCCCTCGTTATTTGAAAATACAGGTCAACGGCAAAAACGAAAAGCCCTGATCATAGAGCGTCTATCTGTACAGATTTTCTATGTGGTTAGGCTTTAAAAGCGCAGCCAACCCTCTGCATTGTCAAAAACGAAAGGAATCTCTTTTTTATACCCATTCCAATCAATATTGGTCATTCTTGCTTGTTTAAATCACAGAGGAGATTGTTATAAATTTCTTAATTAGGATCACTCGTTATAGAAAATTTACGCCTTGTTCTCCTCGATTAAACCTTGTTCTCCTCGATTTTTCCGGCACAATATCTGACGAACGACTGAATGGAAGGGGTATTATTCATCACCTCAAAAGAAACGAGTGCAATGCCAGAAAACTCAATGTATTAATTCTAAAACCAAATGTCGCGCCAATAAAATGGGTTTACGCCACTGCATCTTGGGTTCAGCCCATCGAACAATGTGGTTGATCTCCAAACGAATCGCATCGGGATAACATTGACGTGTGCATTTTTGACAGCCGGTTCCTTCTGTGTTTCCTGTGCATTGGGAAACGCGTTGAATTTCAAATTCAATCAATGCTTTACATTGTTGGCACATAGGATGAGAACCATGAATGCGTTTACAATAAAGCCGAGTCATGGCACCTAGCCACCATAAAGGTTGACGTTTTTGTGTCAATGACATGGATTGTTGTTTAATCATCTCGCCGTTGTCCTTTGAAATAGCACTTATACCAATCCCAGTAAACATTTGATCATTCATACCGGTTAACGACTGAATGAAATTGGTATTAATTCAAGAAATGAAGTGAAGACCTTTATACTCATCCTCTTTGAATACACAGCGATATACTGGACACCTTTGACATTACGCGGGTCTTGGCTTGGCTCATTCAGCCCAATCAGACTCCATCTATACTCAGAAACCTCACTCGCTTGGGGCCTGAACGCAACGTCACCTTGTGTTGGATATATTGGCTGTTTCGTCAAAAAATGTGAGTATAAATCCATTATTTTAAGGCTCAGACCCTTGTTGTATTGACGTCAAACGCTGAAAATTTCAACGCTAAAACATAAAAACAGCCCAGTCTAAAGCAATCCATCAGGCGCAGGTTTACTCTAATCTTGTAATAAAGTCAAAATCTCCTTTCACGTTTGACGCTCCCATTTTTTGGTGTCACCGCTTTTTTCTGTCAGATCCTTCTCTTTGTTCATCTGAAGATAATTAAACAATTTATTGATTTCAAAGAGTAAATTCAGTTTCTCCATTGAGATCATATTTAAAGCAAGCGGGATCCTTCATTGCTTGAAAGACGGATTATTTTAATCTACGAAAAAAAGAAACCTTGGCAAATAGGTTCAGCCCAATCACATCGTAAATCGATGCTCAGGGGCTTCACTCGCTTGGCACAGACGCGCAACTTCAATGATCTGGGGTGTATTCTTTATTCATTTTCGGTATTGAGTCTGCGTTTTAATTGATCTCGCAAATTAGGCGGGGTGCCTTTGATGGTTAAGGTGTCCGTATTTTGATCATAGAAAACCCGCTCCCCGAGCAAGGTACTATCAAAATTAAGGGTCAGGCCGCCCCCCGCGCCAACAAATTTCGTTAATTGACGCATGGTTGCCCTGTTAGCAGGAAAAGAGGCTTCAAGCTCATAACCTTGTGTTTCCACAAACTTAGAAAAATCAATGCCGTCTTGCGCCTGTGGCATTTCAGCGGCCAGATCATCCACCACCACTTCTTCACCCGCTTGCAACTGCCCATTGCAATAGTCATAAACCTGTTTACGGCAAGCCTGTTTTTCTTCTTTTTCTAAACGTGCGTCTGTGCAGTAGTCTTCTACCGCTTGCATCAAGACCACATTTTGTTGTTTGGTGTCCATCCCCACCTTCGCTTGCATAAAATCCAAGAAAAAATCAGCCACTTTTCGTCCCACACGTCCCTTAATATAAGTAAGGTAACGGTTTGAGTCGGGATCCGTTTCCCAAGTAGAAAGATCAATGCGCGCGGCGATGTCCATTTTCGCGATATCAAGAAAATCAGTCGCGCTGATTTCCAGCTCATCCGTCACTTTCACACAGGCTTTAGACTCTAATAAACCAATAAAAAGATATTCTGTGGCCAAAGAGCGGTATTCAGCAAAAACCAAAATGCCATCATCCGCAAAAGGGTATTTTGAAAGTTCAGCCCCTAAACGTTCTGCCGCTTTTGAAGAAAAAGACAAAAAATCGATTTCTTGCTTTCGACAAGAAACCAACCACGACGCAAGATCGCTTTCTTTGTCGAATTCTGCAAATCCAATGGCGGCTTTCGCATTATAAACACGGTGTAAATCGGCGATCAAAGCTTCTGTTGAATGAGAATGCGTTAACAATTCTTCACGAAGTTGAACTAAAAGTGTGTTTTCACCCTGTTTTTTTAACTGATGAAGCACAACATTTGAAAGCGAAAGACTCATAATTGAAAAGATTTCTCGTCAAACTAAAGAGTGAGGTATTATATCCAACTTCTATTTGAACACGCCAAAGGTTTGTTATGCCTGTCATCTCAAAATATCAAGATAAAAGAGTGGAAGAAATTTTAGGGGACATGATTGATGTTCTGGAAAAACATAAAACCAAAACGGATCTTTCGTTAATGATTTTAGGAAACATTGCTACCAACATTATCAATACGAATTTGCCTGTTCATCAAAGGCAATTGATTGCAGAGAAATTTGCACAAGCCCTGCTCTCTTCCATTGATACGAAGTAAATTCCCCTATAACCTAAGGGAATATTAAAATAATTTGAATGCGTTTGGGACTGTCAACCGCCACGTTGACCCCATAAAAACACGCGTTCAATGCAAATTTCGTTTTCGCTTCTTATCGGTGTCGCCCTTCACTGTAGGTGCACTCAAAAGCGACAACAAAAAACGCATCCTCGTCATGCATATCACGCTGATTAGGCGCAATAACGTCATGAAAAATAGATGTTCACGTTTTATGGATCTCGCATAAATGCTTTTATTATTTGTTGCTTTTATCGCGTTCCAGAAAGAAAACAATCTCACTCCATTGCATCGCAACCTGTAGCCTCGTTTCATTGCTACCCTGCGAATACAAAGCAGAACATAGAAGAATGAACCATTTATGGTAGACCGCGGAAACACCGACAAAGACAATGTATCGCAATTGATAAGCTGGGGCCATTGGTTCAGTTTCTTTAACATCATCGCCGCGATGTTACTTGGAACACGCTATATCACCCAATCGGGCTGGCCTGAAACCCTGCTTGGGCAAATTTATCAACTCTTAAACTGGGTTGGCCATTTTAGCTTTCTTGTTTTTGCTGTTTATATCCTGATTATTTTTCCAGCCAGCTTTGTGATCCCTTCTAAAAAATTAATGCGCCTTTTTGCTGTTTTGGTCGCAACCGGGGGTTTAACCCTCATGCTGCTGGATATTTATGCCTACGAAACCTTGCATCTTCATCTCACACCTTTGGTTTGGGAACTGCTCTTAAGTGGCGAAAAAACAGACATGAATGCCCAATGGCAATATTTGTTCATTGGTGTGCCTTCCATTTTTCTTTTAGAACTCGCCTTGTCTGAATGGATATGGCGAAAAAGACGCCAGCTGTCACATAAAAATGTCGGCGTCCCCATCGCCATCATGTTTGCCAGCTGTTTTATTTCAAGTCACCTGATCCACATTTGGGCCGATGCGTATTTATACCGCCCCGTGACATCACAGCGCTCGAATTTTCCTATTTCTTATCCTCTCACCGCGAAAACCTTCATGGAAAAATACGGTTTACTTGACCGCCAAGAATACCAGCGGCGTCGTGATGAGATTGCCGTAAAATACAACAATGAAATTCGCTATCCAATGGATAACATTTTATTTTCGCCCACGGGAAAAGCACCTCAAAATATTCTTGTCGTCATGATTGACAGCTTACGCTCTGACATGCTCAATCCCGTGGTCATGCCTAATTTGTCGAATTTTGCTCAAGAAAATATCCAATTCACGCATCACTACAGTTCAAGCAATGATGCCATGGCCGGTCTTTTTGGTCTTTTTTATGGCCTACCAGGAAGCTATGCATCCAACATCCGAAATGAAGGACTCACCCCTGTCCTGGTACAAACGCTTGAAGAACAAGAATATCAATTTGGCCTTTTTAGCGCAGATAACTTTAAAAATTCTCTTTATTATCAAAGTATTTTTCGAGAAGAGAATGCGTCAAAACACCCGGTTAAATCCAAATCACCTTGGCTTGCAGACAAAGAAGCCACAGATAAATTGGATCACTGGTTAACTCAAAGAAAGAAGCACACGCCTTGGTTTGCCTACCTTGAACTAAAAAATGTGGCCAAATATGAAACGGATGGAGACTACATCCGCCCCTTTCAGCCCTCTCTTGACAATGACGTCAGCATCCAAGAAGAGAAAACCGCGTTACTGCTTAAAAACAGCTACAACAATGCGGCTTTTTATGTCGACGGTCTTCTTGCTCTTCTTTTTGAGTCGTTAAAATTAAACGGACAACTCGACAACACGGTGGTGGTCATTACGTCTAACCACGGCATTGAATTTAACGAAACAGGTTCAAACAGTTGGGGTTCAAACAGCAATTACAGCCAATACCAACTGCAAGTGCCTCTCGTGATCCACTGGCCGAATAAAGCACCACAAAAAATCGCTACATTCAGTTCACACCTTGATCTTGTTCCAACCTTAATGGAAGGCGTCTTGTCCGTAAACAGTCCCTCTAAAAGTTACGCAAGCGGGCATAATTTATTTGAATTAACCGAATTGCAAAGAGAGTGGGTGATAGCAGGCGACAGTCGAGACATTGTGGTGGTTCAACCTGAAAAAATTACGGTCGTGGATAAATTTGGAAACTACCGCGTCTATGACTCAAATTACAAACTTCAACCGGAAGACAAACCGCAATTGTCAGTCTTAATGCAAGTCATGCACGAGCTACAACGTTTCTATTACAAGGACGAATAATGATAAAAAAACACACAAATCGTTTTATTATTGAGCACTTAGCAAAAAAATAAGCAATTAATAGAGAAAGACAATTGACAGGGAGAGTCGCTCTTCGTAATATGCTTTCCATCGAGTCGGTCTGTAGCGCAGCTTGGTAGCGCACTACTCTGGGGGAGTAGGGGTCGCAGGTTCAAATCCTGTCAGACCGACCAATATTTAAGCCCGTAAATCTATGATTTGCGGGTTTTTTCGTTATATCAGAACGAACACATCCGCCTCTTATGAACACCGCGCGCCGCTATCACCCAATCCCTGATGACCGCCTGTGTCTTTTCTTTTTTCTGTGTTTCTTCATGTCTGCATTCAGAGCGTCTTATCCCCTTTATCCCCCTCGCCTTTGAAGCTGCGTGGGGGTTGGCTACGCTCGTTCAGCCCAATCACATCGTCTCTCTATGTTCAGGGGCTTCACTCGCTTGCCGCCTACACACATCTTCAATTACTTTGGGTATATGTATAAAGATAAAGCCAGACAGCCCGAGAACGAACACCATGAACATAGACGCACGATCTGATGAGGATCGTGAGCACAAGCTAACACCCTGACGCCTTCAAAATGGAGGGCGATAAGGAAGAAGTTAAATTTAATGAAACCATGCAGTCTCTTGTTGCATAATCCTTGTCGAGTGATTTATCTTTGAACCGCTCAGATCTTTCATGGCTCAACCTGAATACTCCAGGTCATCGCATTCATACCCATTCCATTACGTAGTTAATCAGACATTGCGCAGGAAAAATCAGTCAGAACAAAACGTGAATTGTCGATAACGCGTTATTCGAATTGAGAAATTCAGGACCATGTTATCGGTAATTTTATCAAGCAAGAATCATCAAATGTTTAATGAGATTGGTATCACTCGTCTTTGCCAGAGTGAAATAGGATGGCACTTCTCAAGCTTGGAATCATGCGCACAAGGCTGGTCAATGTACTTCGCCAACACCTTATAAATAAAAAGACGGTGTATGAAGGAGGTTAAAAATCCTCCCGCATTCTCAAATATAATGAAAATGATATAAGGAAATAAAGCATGCACTCCCACACTTCACCTCTTTATCTAAAAAGAACCTGGCTCGACAAAATTGAAACATTAGGGAATAAAATCCCTGATATCACTGTTTTATTTTTCTTTGCCACCCTCGCCTGTATTCTTTTATCTTCTTTTTTATCAAGCGTCACCTTTGATTATGTTCACCCTCTCACACAAGAGCCCATTCAAATCGTTAACCTTCTTTCGTCAACACAATTAATGACGTTTTTCGGTTCCATGGTGAATAATTTCGTTAATTTTCCGCCTCTTGGGGTCGTCATCGTGGCTACACTCGGTATCGGAATCGCTGAAGGCTCAGGGTATATCAATGCCGCATTAACCAAGCTCCTTTCTTTTATTCCTCTTTACGCGGTGACCCCTTCGGTGATCTTCATTGGTATCTTGGCACACGTCGCATCCGACTCCGCTTATGTGATTTTAATGCCGATGTCCGCCTACATATTTTACAAAACAGGAAAACACCCTTTAGCGGGGATCGCCGCCGGATTTGCCGGATTAGCAGGAGGATTTACAGCCTCCTACACCCCCTCAATCATTGACCCGATTTTGGCAGGTTTCACTGAGTCCGGAGCTCGCTTGCTTGACCCAAGCTACAAGGTGAATGTGCTTTGCAATTATTTCTATTCCCTTTCTTCCACGTTTGCCGTCATCGCGATTTGCTGGTATATCACAGACAAAATAGTGGAGCCGCGTTTGACCACCAGTTTGCCTGTAAATGTAAAGCAAACAGCGCCGTCAAATGCCGCTTTTTCTGCCTTAGATAATCGCGCGTTTCGTGTTGCGAATCTTGCTTTAGTTACACTGCTTGTGCTATTTGTTGCCCTTTTTATCCCAGATAACTCCCTGTTCCGAGCCCCTGACGGCACTCTGACAAGCCCTGACGCTCCTGCAATGCGCCTGATTGTTCCTTTATTTTTGCTCTTCTTTGCTGTTCCGGGTTTAATCTATGGTTTTGCAAGTAAACGCTTTTCTTCAGCAAAAGACGTGACGTATTCCATGGAAAAAATCTGTCTGTCTTTGGTTTCCTTCATTGTATTTTCGTTTTTTTGCGCTCAATTTCTTTATTGCTTTGGGCGTTCAAACATCGGTAGCCTGATTGCGCTATCGGGCGCTGAAGCCTTAAAAACACTGAACATGCCAGAGCAACTGACCTTGCTCGGCGTTATCTTTTTAACCGCTTGCCTTAACCTTGTGATCACATCTTCATCCTCAAAATGGGCCATCCTTGCCCCTATTTTGGTTCCCATGCTCATGGCGGTCGGCTTATCGCCTGAATTAACCCAAGCGGCATTTCGTATTTCTGACAGTGCAGTCAACGTCAGCACCCCCTTGTTCGCTTTTTACCCCTTAATCCTTTCTTTTATGCAAAGGTATTGCTCAAACGCAGGCATTGGCACCTTGGTTTCCATGATGCTGCCTTACACCTTCGGTTTGCTTGTTGTGCTGACCCTCATGCTTTATTTGTTTTGGGGTTTTAACATCCCTTTAGGTTTTAACAGTGGGTACACTTATCCCCCACAATAATGAAAAAATCCCCTTTTATGTAAAGCATCACGCTTTAGCACTAAAAAAAGACAAAGGAAAAACAATGAATTTAGAATCAACCTTACTTGAACATTTTTACCGCTATGTGGCCATAAGCAGTCAATCAAATGAAGCTTGCTCTGTTTTACCTTCGTCTGAAGGGCAACGCACCTTGGCCGTTTTACTGCAAGACGATTTAAACGCCTTGGGTTTTAATGAAACCACCTTACTTGAAAATAGCATTTTGATTGCCCGCCTACCCGGGACGAAACCCGAGGCGGCCACCTTGGGTTTTGTTGCGCACCTCGACACTGTCGATGTGGGGTTAAGCCCCGAGATTCACCCACAATTACGCCGCTATGAAGGGACACCTTTGTGTTTAAACGCAGAAACCGGGTTTTCCATCAATGAGGACACACACCCTGCCCTCAAAGACTATTTAGGACAAGAGATCCTCTTTAGCGACGGGACCAGTGTGTTAGGGGCAGACAACAAAGCCGCCATTTCAGTGATGATGTCTTTAGCCAAAAGCCTCAAAGAAAACCCCTTCTCTCACGGTGACATCTATTTTGCCTTTTTACCGGATGAAGAAATTGGCTTGCGCGGCGCAAAAGCCCTTCCCATGGCACTTTTTCCTGTTGAAAACTGCTACACCATCGATTGCTGCCAACGCGGTGAGGTAATTTATGAAACGTTTAACGCAGCCAGCGCGCAATTAAACATTGAAGGGATCACCGCACACCCCATGAGCGCCAAAAATGTATTGGTGAACCCCAATTTGATTGCCTGCGATTTTATTCATATGTTGGCAGACAAGGGGAAACCCGAAGAAACAGAAGGCCGTGAAGGGTATTTTTGGGTCACAGACATGAAAGGAAATCAAAACCGAGCCTGCATCAATGTGGCCATCCGAGATTTTGATTTGTCTCAGTTTGAAAGACGAAAAGCATACCTCAAAACCTTGACTGCCTTCCTTAAAGAAAAACACCCCAAAGCGCACATTGAACTGAATATCACCGACGTCTACAGCAATATCGCCCAATCAATGGGAGATCATACTCACGCGTTGAAACGCCTGTATGACACCCTTCTCTATTTAGACATTCCCGCACGCACGATCCCAATGAGAGGGGGCACCGACGGCTCCGCATTGTCTGCCCGTGGCCTTTTTACACCGAATTTCTTTACAGGCGCTCACCATTTCCACAGTCCCTATGAATTTCTTCCTATTCCTTCTTTTATAGAGAGCTTTAAAGTGGCCTACCGTTTAGTCGAGACCGCCTAACACCTCTTTTAAAACTAAAGAAAACGTCCAAAAGGGGGTCAATGACTCCCCCTTTTGGATCTGCAAAAATGAATCAGACCTAGATGGACGCTCCGTAGAACGCAAGGTGTTTTTATCCCTTGGATACCATTTCCGCATGGGTTTTTCCTGTTTCCTTTGCTTATTTCTCGTTTAATGAAGACTTAAAATGTGTCGCTCTGACATCTATTCAGGCTTGGCTGATTTACGATTTACGCTACACCTGATGCAATACGAACCCGCACATCCTCGTTTAATAACACGTCCCCTTATCAGATTTTATGCAGCTAAGCTAAGCCTTTATTCATAATTTTAGAAATAACCAATGGAGGTAGAATATTAAAAGAAAATCAACATTTTGAAAAATATGAAAACCCCATTTCTTATTTAAGAGAGCCATCTCATAAGATAGCTTTTCACTGTATGTCCAAGCATGCCTCTTGGCTAAATCAGATTAAAATAGGGTTTTCAATTTTAGTGAGGCGTTTTTTAAAACGAGATCGTTTGACCTCAAAAGAAAATCAAAAGGAAAAACGCCACACTTTTGTGATCTTTTTTAATCAGAATATGGCGAAGCCATATAAATGGACGGGAGCAATTAAATTACAAGCCGCGAGGGTAACATATAGACTTGATAGCCCCTCTCCCGAATAGTCTTAATTTACTCTTAAATTCAATGACTTGGCTTTTTGTGTGGGGAGGCGAAAAAATTGATTCATTGTTACCCCCGCTTGATGGGTTCCGCGTTATTGGGCGCAGATCTTCAATCTATGATGGTGAAGATGATTGTGGCTATTGCTTGTCTCGACTTAATGTACAATCGGGTAGCCAAAGATATCTAACCGACATTCCGCATATAGGAAAATAATAACGAGTACAGAGAAAAAAAACGCAGGGGAGAGGCGCTCCCCAAGTTCTAAATGACACTTAAAGTACTAATTTTTCTTTGTTTTTTTCCAATAACCCGGGTCCGATACCCTTCACATTCGTCAATCCTTCAACGGATTTAAATTGCCCATGTTTATCACGGTAATCGATAATGGCTTGCGCTTTTTTCTCCCCAACCCCATCCAAATATTTATCAAACTCTTCAGCATCGGCTTGGTTAATATTGACTTCTATTGCTTGTGATCCTTCAGGCTTTTCAGCCGCCGCGATAGGAGTCAAAAGAACAGAAAAAGCAATAATGAGGGAGGAAATGCAAGATTTTATCATGAAGTACACTCTCTTCGTTTAGATTAAATGTAATGAGAGTATATGAATAAAATGCAATTATTACCTTTTTTAAAAAAAACAGGCCAAAATGATGGCCTGTTTTTAAAGATAAAATAATTCAGTGATTTTCAGAAAATAATTAAGATTTATTCTTTATTTGAATCTAATGAATAAACCACGTCAATTTTTTCTTTCAACTGCCCAATCACAGAGCTCAGAGCAGAGTTAATCGATGCATTAAGCATTTTATCGGCATTCGCCCCTTTCAAATCTGTTTCTGGTATTTTCGGCAACTGAACGTCATCAAGCTGAACAAGGATCAGATCCCCGTTCCTATTTTGCGTCTGAGCATACTCGCTTTGACCTTTCAAAGGGGTTGGCATTTTATAAGACAAAGCCACCACATCTTGTTCGGCCGATTCGCGAGTGAGGATCTTTTCTTCACTGAAAGCATAACCTGATTTTTCCAGCGAAGAGGTGTCCCCTTTTTTAAGATCCGCAATCAGTGTATCAAGCAATGCTTGAGCTGCTTTTTTACTTTCTTCTTGAAGTAAAATGGCTTCAACTTGAGAGTCGACCTCAGAAAAAGGTAAAACCATCTCTGGACGAACTTCATTTACACGCACAATTAAAAGATGCTCAGGTCCGACTTCGATGGCTTCAGAATTCAATCCATCGTCACGTACTTCTGTTTGACCTAATACTTTGTAAACAGCAGGGTTCGCTAAAACACCCGTCAATTCATTTAATGCAACAAAATCAGTTTCTTTTACTTTCACACCGACAGCTTCGGCAGCATCATTCAAATTATCTGGCAATTCAAATGCTTTTTCTGCCAGCAAACTCGATTGCTCATAAAATTTTTCTGCGGCTTGTTGTAATTTCAATTGCTTAAGAATTTCAACACGCATTTCTTCAAAAGGTTTCGCATCCGAGGGCTTCACATCATCCAATTGAATAACATGAAAGCCAAAATCAGATTTTACCACTTCGGAAATGCTGCCTTTACTGGGTAAAGAAAAAGCGGCCTTTTCAAATTCGGGATCCATGACACCTTTTTCAATCCAATCTAACTCACCGCCTTGCTCTGCACTGAAAGTATCGTCTGAATGGGTTTTAGCAAGCGTGGCAAAATCAGCACCGGAATTTAACTGCGCTAAGACAGAAGCGGCTTCTTTCTCTGCTGCATCGTCTTTTCCTTCGATCATGATATGTCGTACTTTACGACGTTCAGCAGTGCCGAAGGTTGTCAAATTAGCTTGATAATAGGTTTGAGCCTCTTCATCTGTAATTTCAGCAAGCGCAGCGAGATCGGTACCTGAAAGTTCTACATACTCAATCTTAAATTGTTCTGGACGTAGGAATCTAAAGGCATTTTGGTCGTAATAGGCTTTTTTTTGCTCAGGCGTGATGGTTACTGTCTTTGTAAAATCAGCAAGTGGAAGAGAAAGAGTACGTACGGAACGCGTTTGGGCTTCGATTTCATGGAGCAAATTCATCTCGTTATTTAACACAAACTCACTGTTTTGCAGTGCGTTAACGAGATATTCACGCTCTAAATCTTGACGAATATAATCAGCAAATTGAGCCGATGTTAAACCCGTGCGACGTAACGCGGCTAGATATTGATCATTATTAAAAATCCCATTACTTGAAAAAGAAGGGATTTCGCGAATCGATTGCTTAATTTGTGTTTCACTGACGCGAAAACCTAACTCATCAACATATTGGTCGAGCAAAGCTTGATTAATCATTCGATCCAAGACATTGCGCTTAAATTGAGACAAATACTCGGGTGAATTTAACAAAGCTGTCGCCATTTCACCTGATTGCGTCTCCATTTGTTGACGTTCATTTTGATAAGCTTGCTCAAATTGATTAACACTTATCTCACGCTGACCGACAAGCGCTGCTGGCTCTACGTTACCGGCGGTGATGAACCCTCCCACTCCGGCAAAGAGAAAAGAAAAGATGATTAGACCTAAGATGATCTTCACCGCGATGCCATTCACACCCTCGCGTAATCGCTCCATCATAATTCTCAGTCACTCCTGATTTTTTTAAATTTTTTCAATTTAAATAATAAAAAAGGTGCATCTCGAGATGCACCTTTACTCTCTGATTAAAAGCGATTATACGCTGATGTTCTAGACTTTAAAGCTTTTAACTACAGCACAAGATAAGAGAGAACAAAACCGTGAATGAAACCTAGTTAACTGCGTCTTTCAACGTTTTACCCGCTTTAAAACCAGGCACTTTTGCTGCTGGTATTTTAATTTCTGCACCCGTTTGTGGATTTCTTCCCATACGTGCAGAACGTTCACGTACAGAGAAAGTTCCAAATCCAACAAGTTGAACTTGATCTCCTCCTTTTAGTGTGTCAGATAAGGCTTCAATCAGTGCATTAAGAGCACGTTCAGCTGAGGCTTTAGACAAATCGGCATTTTGTGCAATTTTATCGATTAACTGCGATTTATTCACTTATTCATCCCCTTAAAAAACAAACCACAAATCCTATTTTTTGTGGCGATAATCATCTATTTAAACACATTTGAAGTAAAAAAAGACAATAAAAACACTGAGGTTAAAACTGAAAGTAGTTCAGTGTTTCCAATAAGTTAGTCTTCAAAAAAAACGCTGACAAGGCTTTTACCGTTTGTCAGCGTTTTAGGTTGCTTAATTTTGCTGCAGGTCACTCTTTTCAGGCACGACCAACTCAATACCTAACGGATTATTTTGAAGTGCGATGAGCAAAACATCATCAATCCAACGTACTGCATGAATAGCAAGATCAGCTTTTACATTTTCTGGAATTTCAACAAGATCACGTTCATTCTCTTTTGGGATGATCACCGTTTTGATGCCACCACGGTGTGCGGCTAATAGTTTTTCTTTTAACCCCCCAATAGGCAGAACTTCTCCACGTAATGTGATTTCTCCCGTCATCGCGACTTCTGAGCGTACAGGATTCCCTGTCAGGCTTGAAACCAATGCCGTACACATTGCAATGCCAGCACTTGGGCCATCTTTGGGTGTCGCGCCTTCAGGTACATGCACATGGATATCGCGTTTTTCATAAAAATCGGCGTTGATCCCCAATTTTTCTGCTCTCGTTCTTACAACTGACATGGCCGCTTGAATTGATTCTTGCATCACATCGCCCAGAGAGCCTGTTTGCATCAATTTGCCTTTTCCTGGCATGGACTCTGTTTCAATCGTTAAAAGATCGCCACCTACTTCAGTCCAAGCCAAACCGACAACTTGACCCACTCGGTTGTTATCGTCCGCTTTTCCAAAATCAAAACGCTGAACACCTAAATAAGTGTTTAAATTATTTTGATTTATCGTGATGAGTTTTGTCTCGGTATTGAGTAAAATTTCTTTAACCGCTTTACGGCATAATTTCGAGATTTCACGCTCTAAATTACGCACTCCCGCTTCACGAGTGTAATAGCGAATAATCCCAATAATGGCAGAATCTTCAATCGCAATTTCATGTGGCTTTAATCCATTACGTTTCACTTGTTTATCCAGCAAGTGTTTTTTGGCAATGTTTAATTTTTCATCTTCGGTATAACCCGATAAACGAATGACTTCCATGCGATCCAGCAAAGGACCAGGAATGTTCATCGAATTTGAAGTGGCCACGAACATGACATCAGATAAGTCATAATCGACTTCTAAATAATGATCGTTAAAAGCATTATTTTGTTCAGGATCCAGGACCTCGAGCAAAGCAGAAGCAGGGTCTCCACGCATATCTGAAGACATTTTATCAATTTCATCGAGCAAAAAGAGCGGATTTTTCACCTCGACCTTCGCCATTTTTTGGATCAATTTACCCGGCAAAGAACCAATGTAAGTACGACGATGCCCTCTAATTTCAGCTTCATCTCGAACGCCACCTAAAGCCATACGCACGTATTTACGCCCCGTGGCTTTTGCTATAGATTGACCTAAAGAGGTTTTACCCACCCCTGGTGGACCCACAAGACATAAAATAGGCCCTTTAAGCTTCTGAACTCGGCTTTGAACTGCGAGGTATTCCAAAATGCGTTCTTTTACGCGCTCAAGACCAAAATGATCCGCATTCAAAATTTCTTCGGCTTTCATTAAATCTTTTTTCACTTTTGAACGCTTCGACCAAGGTACACTTACCATCCAATCGATATAACTGCGTACAACCGTGGCCTCTGCGGACATTGGAGACATCATCTTAAGCTTATTAAGCTCTTGCTCTGTCTTTGTTTTTGCTTCCTGAGGCATATTTGCTTTTTCGATTTTTATCTTCAGGCTTTCAAATTCATCTGGCGTATCATCAAGCTCACCCAATTCTTTTTGAATGGCTTTCATTTGTTCGTTGAGGTAGTACTCGCGCTGGCTTTTTTCCATCTGTTTTTTTACGCGACTACGAATGCGTTTTTCTACCTGAAGCAAATCAATTTCTGACTCCATCATGGTCATCAAGAATTCTAAACGCGCAGAAATATCAATCAATTCCAGAACTTTCTGCTTATCTTGTAATTTCAATGGCATATGAGCCGCAATCGTGTCAGCCAAACGTGCTGAATCGTCAATACCATTAAGCGAAATAAGTACTTCTGGAGGGATTTTTTTGTTTAATTTAATGAAACCTTCAAATTGACTGATCGCCGTTCGAACAAGCACTTCTTGTTCACGATCATCCATTTCAGGCGTTTGTAAATACTGTGCTTCAGCAATAAAATATTCATCTTCATAACATTTTATCATTTCTGCACGTTGAAGCCCTTCAACCAAGACTTTCACAGTACCGTCTGGTAATTTCAATAACTGCAATATTGAAGCCACAGTACCCACTTCATATAAATCAGAAATAGATGGCTCGTCAGTTGCTGCATCTTTTTGGGAAACCAAAAGGATCTGTTTATCATTTTCCATCGCAGCTTCAAGACAACGGATAGATTTATCTCTTCCCACAAACAAAGGGATAACCATATGAGGATAAACAACCACGTCACGCAAAGGCAAGACCGGAATTTCGATACACTCGGAACGCTCCAAGTTCATATATTTCTCTCTTCCGTTTGTTGAATTAATTTAATAAGTATATGGGGATAGATTCGCAGGATTCAACGCGTACCCTCGCAGAAACTAAAAAAGGGAGCCAAGGCCCCCATTTTAGAATCATAATCAGTGATTAATGCATATAAAACAGCATTAAATAAACTGAGTTTTATTCAGCACCCGCCGCCTGATTGTCTACCGATTCGTAAATCAATAACGGTTCAGATTCACCTTTAATGACGGACTCATCGACAACGACTTTTGAAACGTCTTTGTTGGATGGTAAATCATACATAGTGTTCAAGAGTACCACTTCAACAATGGATCGCAAACCACGCGCGCCTGTTTTTCTTTCCATCGCTTTTTTAGCGATGGCAGTCAAAGCATCTTCTCGAAATTCAAGTTCAACACCATCGAGTTCTAACAAGGCTGCATACTGTTTTGTCAATGCATTTTTTGGTTCACATAAAATTTTAACCAAAGCATCTTCATCCAATTCACCCAAACATGTTGTCACAGGTAAACGACCAATAAACTCTGGGATCAAACCGTATTTAACCAAATCTTGCGGTTCGACTTGGGTAAATAAATCACTCAAGGTCGATTTTTGATCTTTAGAGCGAACTTCAGCTCCGAAACCAATGCTACTGCCTTTTGTTACACGTTGATCAATGACTTTATCCAGTCCAGCAAAAGCGCCCCCACAAATAAAGAGAATTTTTGATGTATCAACTTGTAAAAATTCTTGCTGGGGATGTTTACGTCCACCTTGAGGAGGAACCGATGCAACAGTGCCTTCAATCAATTTCAATAAAGCCTGTTGGACACCTTCACCAGAAACATCACGAGTGATGGATGGATTATCCGATTTTCTCGATATTTTATCGATTTCATCAATGTAAACAATACCGCGTTCCGCTTTTGCTACATCGTAATCGCATTTTTGAAGCAGTTTTTGAATGATGTTCTCTACGTCTTCACCTACATAACCCGCTTCTGTTAGGGTTGTCGCATCAGCCATTGTAAAGGGAACATCAAGAAATCGTGCCAATGTTTCGGCAAGCAATGTCTTTCCACTTCCAGTTGGTCCAATAAGAAGAATATTACTCTTCCCTAACTCAACACCTTCTCCATTGGTATCCCCATTACGTAAGCGTTTATAATGATTATAAACGGCAACAGAGAGTACTTTTTTCGCTTGGTCTTGACCTATCACATAATCATCAAGATGCGAACGGATTTCTTTTGGTGTTGGAAGTTCATTGCTGTCTCGTTTTGGCAAAACCTCTTTTATTTCTTCACGAATAATGTCGTTACATAGGTCAACACATTCATCGCATATATAAACAGAAGGCCCAGCAATTAACTTGCGTACTTCATGTTGGCTTTTACCGCAGAAAGAGCAGTAGAGCAATTTCCCGCTGCCACTGTCTTTTCGCTTGTCTGTCATTTGCTAACCTCTCATGGCTCTCGCCTGTTTCTTCCATTCTTTGAGTCTACAACAACTTAACGGAAATTTCCGAAGGCGCAAAGCCTTCATTCTGAGACAACTTTCAAATTTAAAGGTAACTATCTCAGAACTAATAAATTAATCTCGTTTATTTATTACAGAATCAACGAGCCCATATTCAGCTGCATCTTTGGCTGACATAAAATTATCACGGTCAGTATCTCGTTCAATGACGTCCATTGGCTGGCCTGTATGCTCAGACAATAAAGTATTAAGCTTATGTTTTATAGTCAATATTTCTTGAGCATGAATCTGAATATCAGAGGCCTGACCTTGAAAGCCACCCAAAGGTTGATGGATCATGACTCTCGAATTGGGCAAACAAAAACGCTTACCTTTAGCCCCACCCGCAAGTAAGAAGGCACCCATTGAACAAGCTTGCCCCATACATACTGTGCTGATATCAGGTTTAATATACTGCATCGTGTCATAGATAGACATACCAGCGGTCACTGAACCTCCTGGCGAATTGATATAAAGAAAAATGTCTTTATCTGGATTTTCAGATTCTAAAAAAAGGAGCTGGGCGACCACTAAATTAGCCATATGATCTTCAACTTGCCCAGTCAAAAAGATCACTCGTTCTTTTAATAAACGAGAATAAATATCATAAGAACGTTCACCACGAGACGTTTGCTCAACAACCATAGGTACCAAGGCGTCTACAATTGAAGGCATTCCATGTTTTTCTTGATAGATCATAATGGTATTTCCCTAAAATAAATGGCCCGGATGAATTAATTTCATTCGGACCATTGTTATCAGAAGAGTGAATTCTAAGTCACATGTCCACTCATCAATTTTAGCACTTAGGCTTTGCTTGGGTTCATTAATTCAGAAAAACCCTGTTCTTTTTCAGAAACTTTGGCTTTTTCCAATATCGCCTCAATCGCTTGCTCTTCTATGGCAACATTGCGCATGTTTTCCAATAAGCGCTTATCTTGCTGATAATAAGTCACTACCTCTTCTGGATCTTCATATGCTGACGCCATTTCAACAATCATCGCTTTCACGCGATCTTCATCCGCGACCAGCTCTTCCGTTTTAATCACTTCACCTAACAATAAACCAACTTGTACACGACGGATCGCTTGAGCTTCAAACAACTCATTTGGTAATTCAGGCGAATTTTTCATATCACCACCAAAACGCTTGATCGCTTGTTGACGTAAGGCCTTGATTTCTTCCTCGATTAACGCAGAAGGTATATTGAGCGGGTTATATTCAATTAAACCATCAAGAACTTGTTCTTTTATACGATTTTTTACCGCTTGCTTCAGTTCGCGTTCCATGTTTTTACGGATTTCATTTTTTAAATCGTCAACGCTGCCGCATTCTATTCCAAAACGTTTAACAAACTCTTCTGTTAGTTCAGGCAGTTCTTGAACTTCCACTTTATGCAGTTTAATTTCAAATTTAGCCGCTTTTCCTTTTAGATTTTCTGCATGATAATCCTCTGGGAAATTGACTTCAATTTCAAATTCATCTCCTGCTTTTTTACCGACAATCCCTTCTTCAAAGCCAGGGATCATGCGATTTTGACCCATGACGAGCGAGAAAGCATCCGCTTTACCACCTTCGAATAACTCACCGTCAATCGATCCTAAAAAGTCAATCGTTACACGGCTTTCTGCGGTAGCGGTATCGTTTAATTCAATCCAAGTCGCTTGTTGCTTACGCAAGGTTTCAACCATGGCACAAACGTCTTCTTTCTTCACTTGTGCTAGAGGCTTCAAAACTTCTATTTTATCAAGATCTTTCAATTCAACTTCAGGATAAACGTCGAAAGTTGCTTTAAAAACCAAATCTTGACCTACATCGGTATTCAGCGGAGTAAAAGAAGGAAAACCAACAGGATTAATTTTTTCTTGAACAATCGCTTCAACGAAATGACGTTGCATCACCTCACTCATGACATCGTTGCGTACTGCACTTCCGTACATGCGTGAAACCATTTTTATCGGCACTTTCCCTTTACGGAAACCATCAAAACGACGATTTTTTGCAATATTACGCAATTCAGCGTTAACTGCATTTTCAATATTCGAAGCGGGAACGGTAATTGTCAGATGGCGTTGCAGGCCTTCTGTGGTTTCTACGGATACTTGCATATTATAATTAACCTCAAAGCCTATCTGGTTCGCTAAATTCTGATATAAAGCGATAACCGGAACATCCTTTTTTGCTATAGCGGTCATCCACCATAGCGCCTGTAAAACGGGATACAAAGCGCTAAAACGCCTGTATCGAATCCCTCATAAAATGAGGTGTATTTATATAAGAGGGCCTATTATAACGGCACGTGCTTGTCGAGTCGAGCGGCCCCTCATCACGCGGCGATCTTTCTTGAAATGCATGGAAAAATCGCGTTATAAACCCCCTTATTACTTTGAATAGACCCGTCACCCTTAAAAATGTATCACCAGTGACAGACTTTATTTTCCTTATCCATCGCCCCTGAATCGTCATAGATATTCACTCAATTACTGCCAAGCGCATCTTCGAGTCTCTTGGGTCATGTATTCACTCTAAGTCGCCATTTTGGATTTTTTAGTGATTGAACTCAAGCGTTGCAGGGGCTAAATCAAAAAATATCTCATTTATACATCTTCGTTATTATGTCTTCCTCTCTAAAACAATCTCTAATTTTTTAAACAAGCAAAGCGCATAAAAATAACAACTTATCTAAAAAAGTGGGGGAATGCAAAGTTCAAAAGAAATTCAAACCGAATGTGGCTGAGGGGTAATTGAGCAATCATACCTTTGCAAAAGTTTCTTTTCAAACTCTGTGCAAGACAAGCTGGTCTACAATTTTACAATATTGCTCTAATAATGATGAAATAATCAGACTGATGGAGAAATTATGAGCCAATGGTCACTCACTAACCCAAGCCGTGAAAACTTACATCTTGAATGGTTCTTGTACAATCACATTTTAATTAAAATTCATTCTGCTGGACAATACCCCATTTTAGTGCGTAAAGATGGCACTTTTGACAATGAAGTTCCTCATGTGGAAGTGATACTTGGATATTTTCACGAAAAAAACAAAATTTACTACAACGATGTATCCGTTCGGGTGTATAGCCCCAAAAAAAACAGACCGTCTATCGTGATGACCGTTTGGAAAAGCGGCGCTCAACCTAAAAATTTGTCAGCTGACATATTGATTAATTTAGCCAAGATGCAATTTAGTCACGCATTAGAATTATTGAAAAACATGAAAGACGAATTTAAAAAAAGCAAAGAAAGAGTTAAAGAAGCAAGAGCCTATCCCACAATATTTAATACCCGCGCCGCATATGAAAGTGCATGTAAAAAATTAAATGTCGAAGCTTTATCCGATGAGATTTGCAAAAGTTACGGCGTTCAGTATGGGACTTTTCAATTTCCTGACTACACAGGAAACCATTGCTTAAAAATGAAATTGGCCAGACGGCGCTTACGCGGACTCCTAAAATCAGCCAAAAACAATCCAGAGCAAAAACACTCTATTCCAGAAAAAGCAGCCACCTTACACATGCCTTGCAAAGTCTGTGAACGTGAGCCCTGTTTTATGCCATTACATTTATGCGAGCACTGTTGGCCGAAAGAATAAGTGGGTTCATTTTCTGATTTGCCAGTGGCTCAGATCTGCATTTTAGAATAAATAGCAATCTTAAATTCAAGTCATTAATACAAAGGCCAATACAATATCATGCATTAATTCACTCTTTGCAAAACAAATTG
>CAMRDW010000012.1 GCA_947041315.1 uncultured Enterovibrio sp. | reverse complement strand
GGGTGGTTGGAATGGGAAATGCCGCCGTATAATTTGGGAAAAGATCAATTCTCATTTTATGCGGTTTATTTTCGTAGGTAGATTAGAAAAAATTTCCTTTATTTAAACCTCAAATGAGGATTCACCGTCACATAGTGTCTTAAGACGATTTCTCCCTATCTGAAAATCCACAATGTTTATTTTTACCCTTGTTTAGACCTTCTTATTTTGATTGAAAATAATTCCCTTAATAAACAATCGCTTATGAGGTCCTGTTTTTTACAAGGTGAAAAGAAGGTTTTAAGGGGGCATCCCTTGCTATTAGCGGCTTTTTGCTTCAGAATTTATAGTTCACCGCCACGCAGGCGGCTTAGAAAAATAATGAACACTATCAAAAACGCCGACCAATGTTCACCGCCACGCAGGCGGCTTAGAAATTTACAGCCAGAGATGGCAATCGCGCGCGGCAGTTCACCGCCACGCAGGCGGCTTAGAAATCTCCCTGGGGGATCCCGCTTATTGCAGCTTGGTTCACCGCCACGCAGGCGGCTTAGAAAAAAAAACTGTGTTATTTGCCTCATAGATTGATGTTCACCGCCACGCAGGCGGCTTAGAAAACCATGGCCACCCTGATATGATGATCACCTTCGTTCACCGCCACGCAGGCGGCTTAGAAATTTCAAAAGTTAGCTGTGTAGTCGGTGAGGTAGTTCACCGCCACGCAGGCGGCTTAGAAAAATTACGTTTACGCTCACAGCCCACGTTCATGGTTCACCGCCACGCAGGCGGCTTAGAAATTTAACCGTTCGCCCCTTTTAGGGGCTTTCGTTCACCGCCACGTAGTTATTGGGTTTAAATGCTATTTAAACAAAAAAATATGTTTCAATTTATGCGGTCTCTTTTTTTGTTTTTCCTTCAAAATCTTCGAAAACACGTTTCAAATTATCCGTTTCTACATATAAAGTTTTGAGCCACTAAAATCGTCTTCATCCTTTGTCACCATTGATGTTGTCCCTTAATCCTATTTGGTGGCTTATATATGCGTTAATGCTTATTCTTTTATATGCGCATATGTGAGATTTATGACTGGGTCCTTCCTGGACCTTGTCACAAACAAACGAGTCACACTCGCGTGAAATAAAAATTTTTCGATCATCTTGGTCATCAGCAGCAGCTTGTCACGCGAGCAAAAAAGGGGTTGTAATGACAATAATTTTGAGCTAGGGTCTTAACTTCACTGCCACATAGGCAGCTTAAAAAGAACCGCCTTATCGGCGGTTTTTTTTATAAAAAAATAATGGGATCTTAGCTTCTCAGATAGCTACTTGCATACGAGCGCCAGTTTTCACCATGCTCTTCATATTTAGACAGAAAGAAATGAATAACATGTGCTTGTTCATCTTCTGCTTTGAAATTAATGTCATGCCCGAGTTCTCGCAACCTTTGCGCGTAAGGTCCACATTCGAAAAGCGGTCTACCTAAGATCCATTTTGTTTCTTCGTTTAGTTCGATCATTTCTTTTTATCCGTCATTCCGTACCTAGCCTCGATATTTTAAAATCTGATGCTGAAATTAAAATTGAAAGACAATTTTTCACGTAGCGTTACTTTCTGCGTTTTGTGAGTTTGTTTTCATATGAAGTAACGCTTCAAGAATCAGTTGTGTTGAAATTAGCAACCCGCGTTTTTCTTTGTCACTTTCCAGTGATTCAAGAATATGTTCTGAATAGCATATAATTGAATCAAGAGTTTCTGAGTTATCAAATGAAATTAGAGGATTTGTGCCTTGTCTGGTTTTCATATGCATCTTACTTTGTTAACAAACGTAACCTTGTTTGTTTTTTTTTATAAAAAGAAAATTCATATCTAAAATCAAAGACTGTGCATCTATTTTATGCAGAAGTGTGAAATCATGTGAAATTTACAGAGTGCAAGCGCGGTGTAAACATGATGCATATGAAAGCAAAAAAACAAATAACCTCCATTAATCATATGCTTATCTTTGTATTTCTTTGCTTTCTATTGTCTTGCACTAACATAAAAGTGATCACTTTTTATATTTCGTTTTTTTTGAAATTAATGTATAGTCTCAAAATCTTAAATTTAGCGAATTTTAGATACAAAAAAACCCGACGTTCATTTTTGAACATCGTGAATTTTTGTGAGTTTATTAAAAACCTGTCCAGGGGATTTAAAACTCGAGCTAATTAGATCATTTATTTCACACATCAGCAAGTAAATTATTTCATTGATTTGCATTGTTTTTATTTGACATTTGTTCTAATATTTGCAGTGAAATATGTTACATTTTTTAGTGTAACTCCTGTTACATTAGAATTAGAGCGTGTTAAGCTTCCAACTTGACTATATAGCGCTCGCAACGGGGCCGCACTTTCATTCTCAGGGTGCGGCTTTTTTGTGATCCTTTTTTGATCTTTTTATTTTTTCATGTTAAGTTGATGTCTTATTCAGAAGTGGAATTCTGAAATCGCATGAGAATCAAAAATGAATACTTTAAAAATCATCATTTTTTTTTCCATTAAATCCCATCGATTTAATGGAGTGAACAGTGAAAAACGATAATAAATCACTATCTAATCGTTCCCAAAAGCGAAAAAATCGCCCACTTTGCAAGTTGAATAGACTGCATTGGAATGCTGTATTAAAATCCCCTGCTTCATTTAACTTCGCTCTCAATAATCGCGGCGTTGCAACTCGAGCCTCGTTTCTGCTTGATATTTCAACATTCATGAATGTTCTTGTTTCTGACATGAATTTTGTTACGTGTAATATCGGCAAAGAAACAGAAATCGGTTTCTTATTAAGGACGTGGAAAGACATTGCAGAAAAAATGAAAGTTTCAGAATGGCGTGTTAAGCAATGCGCTAAATTTGCTTTTGATCGAAATTGGATCACGTCAGTGCAACCAAGGGATACTGACGAAAAAGGCAATGTGCAATCTCTTGCATCTGTTAAAAAAGTAACTGAGCAATATTTTTCAGATCTGAATCTAGAAAAAGCGATGTCTGAAGCAAGAGCGTCTGCTATTGAATACATAGCTGAAAAAGCGAAAGCCTGGGGTCTTCCCGTTCGTTTTTTGCTGATGCCCATTTCTATGCTTAGAAAGATTGCATTCGAGGTTTCGGGAATTCGAGGCGCGCCAGGCGTTCGGTCGATATTAAGATCTGCTTGGTTTGAGTTATTGCGCAGTAAAGTAATGTACTGACAAAATAAAAATTAAATATGCTCCTTTGTTGGAGTTTTTTTCGTAACTATATAAAAGTAACGCTCAAAAAATAACCATCTTCTTTTTTGCATCCTCCTTTTTTTATTTACTTTTCACTTAAAATACGCAATTTGTGTATTATATGTGCATAACTTATGTATGTTAGTGTTTTTTTTCTTGAAACTACTCTTATGAATAACTCCGTTTTATTAATTCTATTCTCTATTGCGCATCTAATATCAATTAATATAAATAAGTAAAAATAAAGATCTTAAATCTATTAATAATGAAGCGGCTTCTTGTTCGCCAGCTCACAGCGCCTAAAAAGAAAGGATCAAGAAGGCTGCGCGCAGCCTGCCCAAAACAGCTCCTTAAAGTTCTTCGTCTAATAACAAAGAGCATTCTTAGCAAGTGTCAGTGCATTTTGAGCGTTCAGCGTAAATCTAAAGCCTTTTTTGACGCTGTGAGATATCTCTTTGTCTAAATTGACATTTACTTCGTTAGAAACAAGCACAGAGACGATTTAAGTTAAATTTAATTCAAACGTTAAATTTAAAAAAATCAGGCATGGAGTGAGAAAATCAAGATCTGACTTTTAAATCAGATCTCGAATTTAAATTAGCAGTGAGTTTGTTGTTCAGCGATTTTGAATTTTTCGTGATATGCAGTGATCAATAATTCTTCTTGTTCATTGACTGTCTCTTCGTTCATGACAAAACAAGCTGGCGGCATTGATAAGCCAAAAAATCTCGCTCTTTGAAAATAGAAATCACTTTGATCAATATCATTCCACGAAACTTGATCGTTAAAATTATATGTTCGATTATTTATCGTATATTTCTTCATTTTTTCCTCTTTTCCTCTTTTACAGGTTTCAGCGCAAAAACGCGCTCAAATGAATATCACAAAACCGACGCTCAAAAAAGCATCGAATGATCACAAATAAGTAACACGAAAAATAAAGGATTTCCTCCTTTCTTTTTGTTGCTTTTGACGTGTTCATTTATGAATTGTTCCGAAGAACCCAAAAGCGGACATTAAATTTGCTATTGAACATAATGGTGATTTGACGCACTGATTTTTGTTTCACTTGTATCAGAATGATATTCTTTCGTTAATGATATTATGTGCTTTCAATTTCTCTGTTGCTTAAGTTGTAAAATGAAATTTTTCTCTCTCGTTGTTACCTGGATTTGTTCTGTTTTTTTTCTCTTAATTGGCTTGATATCTATGTTTAATTCAGTTTTAGGTTTACTGCTAATTATCATATTTTGTCTTTTGTGCCCGCCAGTAAGGGACTGGACGCATAAAGTGACAAATGTTGAACTATCAAAAACAAAAAGAGGAATATCTATTTTTGTCTTCTGTTTTTTATTCATTATTCTCGTAGGCCAGGAAGCTAAATTCGAAGAGTCGGAACTTAAAATTAAGGCTGAGATTGACAGAATTGCTCAAGTAGAAAAAATTAATACTGATTATTTTAATGAGCATAGAACAGGAATAATTAAAAAAGCTGAATCTGAATTCAATATGAAAAACTACAAACACATAATTGATGATAATAGTAAGTATTTGGTTTCAGGTGATATGCAACTACTAAAGATCATTGAAGAGTCAAAAGATAAGATACTTCTAGAAGAGAAAAGGAAAAAACGGATTAAAGAGCAATTTAGTCCATGGGACGGATCGCATTCTAATCTAGAAATTCTTATAAAAAAGGCAATGAATGATCCTGATAGTTATCAGCATGATGAAACGCTTTATTGGGATAAAGATAGTTATCTTCTAGTTAGAACAGTATATAGAGGTAAGAACGCTTTTGGCGGGGTAGTTAAAAATTTTGTAAAAGCTAAAATCAGTCTTAATGGCGAAATATTACAAATTCTTGATCAGTCTTAAAATCATATTGAGCTTCGTCTGAAATCGCGCTTTGTCCCTTCTCACTAAAAAATGCCCGCTATTTTGCGGGCTTTTTTAATTTATTACCCAATATCAGTACGCCATAGTCTTGGGCATTTCATCAGCGTGGCTGGCATCATAATTTACCTGTTTCTTTGTATTTTTTGATGAGCGCAAGTATTTCATTCTTAATGCTGATCGGACAGCGAACCATTCTCGTTGGCTCTTTTTTCTTTCTACCAGAGTTCTCTCGCTTACCTCCTTTTGGTTTTTGTATATGTTTTTCATTGCAATTTTCAGAGTTGCGCAGCCATTTAGTCGTTTCAAGATAAGCAGTTAAACCAATAGCTGTTTTAATGCAATTAGTAGCTCTTGTAGCGCCAGCGCAGAGCTTTTTACCAGGAGTGTAATTATCAGGGTCATCGAGTATTTGTTTCTCTAAAGCTTCTAATTCTTTGATTGAAAGCTTTTTGAGATCTATTTTTGCTTTTTCAAATTCTTTAAAATACATGTTGAAAGCCGTATACAAATTTCAATTTTTCCATTCTAACATAACTTGTAAAAATGAAAAGTGTATACACATTTCAATTAAAAACGCGTCTTTGGCCCTTTTTATCAAAAAAAGCTCATGAGCTATTGATTAAGCTCACGAGCTTTGTTATATTGTCCCTGTTGAAAAAAGAGGTCCAGAATGGCAACAAATTACAGAAAAGATAAGGTTTTAGTTTTCGGATGCTACTTGAGTGAAGCTGATGCAAAAACAGTTTTTGATGCTGTAGAAAAAGCATCTGAAAGATCTGGCATTACAAATAATCGAAAGCAGAGAATTGCATTAATCGAAATTTCAAAGCATTACCTTCAAACCATTAATAATTCAAATTCAGATAAGGAATAATTATGAAATACGGTTCAATAACGCACATTAACGAATTAACAAAAAATCAGGAAATAATGAAAAGAGCTTGCGTTCTTAGAGAAGAGAGCGAAAAAGAAGAGGCAAGACAAACAGATACTGGGCGCTATCTTGTTGACCAGGCATTGACATTTGATGAGTCAATCATTCGAGCGTATGACGAATTGTACGTTGATTAAATTCACTTCTTAAACTTACAAAAAGAAAGATAAAAAGGTGCCTCCATAACGCGCCTTTTTTATCTTTAAACAGAGTAAAAAAACTTTGGCAACCATGGCCATCATTAGCATTATGCCCCCTTTAGCAGCAATGCCTCTATCTAGTTTCATCTTTATGTAAAGATGAAACTAACCAGCAAAACGCTTGAAAACAGGACACTAAGCGTTATTTGTACGTATGATTTGTAAATACAAGTTGTATGTACAAATTGTATTTACAACCTCTCTTTGTTGCTTTATAGTTAATGTCTCATTGACAAAGCACAGAGCTTTGATCAATCAACATTGATTAAATTAACGAAAAGGCAAAATATGTTAGAAATAATTCAAACCAATAAGAAAAACAAATTTCCTGCATGTTGGGCCTGCGCCTCTGAGGGTCTGACTGATCAGGAAGTTGAAAAAGCGATTAAGAAGGCAATAGAAAAAGGAGCCAAGAAATATATTGGCGTTGATATAATTGACAATAGTAAAAAGTATACTGAGTTGTGTGCTCCAGAGGACTTCGAATTTTTTGGCGTAGACAGCAGACAAAGAACTTATTTCGCTGACTCAATTAGTTCATTCGGATTAGAAGTAATCTGCCTAAGCCGTGCTCAAATACGAGAGTTAATTTCTTAAATTAACATAAAAGAAAGATAAAAAAGGTGCGTCTATAACGCGCCTTTTTTGTTTTTTAAACAGAATGAAGAGTTAGAAGTTGTACGCACAATTTGTATGTATTAATTGTATGTACAAACCCGCCTTATTGCTTTATAGTTAATGTCTTATCTAATTTAATTTAAAGGACGTTTCCATGAAGCATATTATTTTTTTAAACACAAAAGGCGGCTGCGGTAAATCAACGCTGTGTGAGTTTTCAGCGCGCGAACTCGCGCGCACTGGTCACGCTGTGAGTGTTGATAATACTGATCAACAAGTGCATGTGACTTTGTCAGAAATAGACAATGCAGATTTTTGTCTATATGACACAGCCGGTGCTTTCACGGGAGCAAATATGGAATTGCTGAAAGAAGCTAGCTCAGAGAACACCTTGATCATTGTTCCTCTTCTCACAAGTAAAAATGATTTTAAAGAAGTCCCTTTTTTAACCTCGAAATTGACAGAGCTGAATTTAATTGATCGCACTAAATTTGTTTTCACAAATGTTCGAGCAAATAGTAAATCGCTCATTGAAAGAAGAGAACAAATGAAGGCACTAAATTTAGAAGTTGCGAAATGGACTATGCCAACGCTTGAAGATTTCAGAGAACAGAGAGACACAAGCAGAACAAGAAATGAGATCAGTCATTTTCTTAGTGAGATTGTATTGTGAGTTTACTAAGAAAAAAAAGAGACTCTAATGAAAGAGAAGAATTGGTTTCTCAAAGTGAAATTTTAGAAGCTCAGAAAAAGACGAATCGCGAATACCACAAGAAATATAGGGAAAAATACCTAGAGAACTGGAAAGAAATAACGTCTGAAGTTTCAAAATTGAAAGGACTTGATCTCTTGTCGTATATAGAAAAAGCGGATCAATCAGGTGTTAGAAATGGCTCTTGCACAATGAAAATCAATGGTGCTGAGTTAGCGATCATTAAATTAGCGCAAGAGCTAATGAATTCAAAATCAAGCAGAGCTCTATTTATTAATTACTGCAAAGATGTGATTAAGAGCTCTAAAGATGATTAAGTGCCAATAGAATGCATAAAAAGCGCCGATATTAGGCGCTTTTTATGTCTAATCAGCTAAATTCGTCCTTCTTGGACATCGATTGATATAACCTTGTTTTGTTCAGTATTGTAATCACAAACGTATGTCATGTTTGTCATTGCACCAAATCCGTTTTGAAATTGCACAGCGTCGCCCACGTATCGAATAACGCCTTCATTTTTTAAGGTGTAGCCTTTAAAAACGGGGCCGCTACTCCAGTTTACTTCATATTTCGCGAGTCGTTCAATCGCTGATTCACAACGTATTTCAGCATCAATTCTGTGCTCATTCGACCAACATTCAGCGCTTTTTTTGCACTTCTCCTGAGTGTTCTTTTTGTCATCGCTCTGAACCCCGCAAGATTTAATAATAATAATGACAAACATCGCGGCAGAGATGTATTTTATTATTGAATGTTTTTTCTCGCTGCAATGAGGACATTTGCTGTTTAAATCTGCAATTTCTTTTTTGCATTTATTGCATGTGATCGTCATATGTTCGTTTTTTTGACTCAAAATGTGCGAGCATTATAATTTAATGTTTGTTAATTAATGCTTATATTTTGCGCTTAATGCCATTTACCCGTCCTAAAATTTTCAAATTTTTAATATCTTCTTTCTCGACTTTTATTGATGGCCATAAATTTTCATTAAGCGCCTTAATCGTGTAACTTCCATCAAATTCAGGTCGTACCCATCTCACAAGGACTTGTTCGTTCGCTTTTATCGCAAACATATCAGTGGTTATTGGTTGCGTTATCGATGTATCGATATAAACAAGATCATCTTTTAAAATGTCATCTTTCATTAAGTTATCGTTGATTTTAATCGTTGTGCATTTCTTATCTTCTTCATCACTAAAACCCGCCAGCCACGCCCCGTCTTTTTCAAAAACCAGTGCTAATTTATGTAAATACTCAAGCGAAACAGGGCGTAAGCCTCTTTCCCAATTTGAGTATTGGTGAAGAGTCGCCCCGACTTTGTCAGCGATTTCAGCGAGTTTCCAGCCCTTCTCTTTTCTGCATCTAAGCAGTCGAAACGCGATAATTTCATTTAATTTTGACATGTGCGCAATCTGTACCTGTTTTTAGTTGAAACAAAGGATAAGGACTATTTCATGAAGAACAATCTTGTTTTCACACTCTGTGATTGAATTTACACACAAAACAGCAAAATTGATAAAGTAACTTGAATTAAGCTTGCTTTTTCTGTAAAAGTTAAACTCACAGTTCAAAAACTGTTTTTTGAGTTAATTTTAGATCAGGTTGAAAAATCATAGCGTGTCATTTCAGCATCACATTGCGAGCAGATAAAAAATGAGCTATCAGGTTGAGTATATTTTTGAGTTGTGGGCAAGGTGGTGTGAAGCGGGGAAAAATGGCACTCAAAATAAGGCGTCAATGATTGCGCGTCTGATTGAAAATAAAGGTCATCTTGTCTTTTGTGAAAGTCACTTTTCAGTAAATGCATATTGTATTGAAGCAAATGTTGAATCAGCCTTGATGTCTTTGTTTATTCTTGATCCTCTGGCTGTTGAAGTTATTCGCTTTGAATATATATACAGTGCATCTTTTATTGAAAATGGAGCCACTTTAAATCAAGCAAGAAAAGCTGACAAAATGGGTATAAGCAAATCAACATATCAAAGAAAAATTACAAAATGCCATCAATACGTTCTCGATGAATTAAACAAATATAAAAAAAGGTAAAGTTTTGGTTAAACAATTTTATGAATGTTTATTGTTGAAAGTGGCTGTTTTAATTTTAAAAAACAGGGCTATTCAACGTTCTAGTTTTGTAAGTCGTCGCGACAATGAAAAAATGTATGCGATGTCAGAGCAGATTGAAAATATTGAAATAAGAATTAGAAATAAATATAAATACAGATATGAGGAAAGATAAGATGATAGAGAAAAATGAAATAACAGAACATAAATTTGATAATGAAGAACCCATCAAAATATTTTCATTGAGTGAGAAAGATTCAACAGTGAATAATTTTTACTGTGTTGGTTTTGTTTCAGAGAAAAGCCCTAGCTTTAATGAGTTAGCTAAAATAAGCTTTCAAAACGGAGATCCCAAGGTTAACGGAATCAACGGTCTAACAATAGAAGCATTGCTTGCTATTTGTCACCATCGTCTATCAGGTTTTCAACGTTCCAATTTTGCTTGTACGCTGAATGCACAAGCATTAGAGAGCATCGAAGGCGCTCTTGATGCGCTTAAAAAGAAAACAGAAACAATTCAAAAAGGAATAAAGCCAGAATAACAGAAAGCCAGAAAGCCAGAAAACAAAAGAGCCAGCATACGCTGGTTTTTTTATATCTAAGTAAAAATAGAATCTATAATTAAGAACTCTTTATCTCAAAGAGCGCGGAATAAAAGGCAAATAATGAGTAAAACATTGACAGTTTCGTTTTCTGATACAGAAATAGAAAGGCACTTATCAAATGATAACGTAAGGCAATTAAAAGATCCACGCTTCCCGCTTCGTTTAAGGTTTAATGTAAAAAGAGAAAAAGCAAGTTGGTTTGTTATTAAATACGCAAATAATAAAACAATTTGGCGAAAATTAGGAAATTGGCCGGATTTAAAAACGAAAGAAGTATTAAAAATATTGCCTTCGGTTAACCGTAAATTATCATGTAACTTAGAAGATAAAGCCCTTTATTCTCAATTCAACACGATAGAAGATTTATTAATTTGGTATAAAGAACGCACCTTATCTGATAAGAGTTTGAGTGTTTATCGTAAGCGAGTAATTAAATCAGCAATTAATGTACATTTAATTAAAATCTTAGGTAAATATAAAATCAATGCATTAAATAAACGAACATTAGACAGTGAGTTTTTTTGGTCGCTTCAATCGAAGTATTCACTCTCACATGTTAGATCGCTTTGGATGATTTTAAAAAGCAGTTTTAAACGCGCAAAAACCTTGGATTTAATTGATGTAAATCCGCTTTCTGAGCATCTATTCACTGATTCGATTTCAGCAAAAATCGAACCTAAAGAAGCAAATATCAGATCTGATGAAGTGGCGGCCCTTTTGTCGAATTTTAGAAAACACAAAATAACGGATTTAACCTTGATCTTCATGATGTTGCTTCACGGGTCAAGAATTGGCGAAACAAGAAAAGCGCAATGGTCACACATTAGCTTTACAGAGCGAAATTGGTTTGTACCTTTGAAGAACACAAAAACAAAAGCGGAACACAATTTACCTTTAACAAAACAGGCCATCTCGCTTCTTCAGATCCATAAGCGGCGTCTTCTAGAAAAAGGCTATGACGGTGTTTATCTCTTTCCCGCAAAAAACAAAAGAAAGCATTTAAACGAAAAACAAGCCAATACCCTTGTTTCAAAAATAAGCCAGGGACAATGGACATCGCGTGATTTTAGAAAACTGACAAGAACGGTTCTGAAAAACCTAGACGTTGATTACATGGTCAGTGAATTATTGCTCAATCACGAAATGACAAAGCTTGATAAAACCTACATGCAAAATCTCATAAAAAAACCTGAGCGTGATGCCCTTGAGCAATATCACGCGTGGCTTGATACCCAAGGCCTGCTTTTTTTCACTGATTTTGAGGGCGAGACAATAGCGAGACGCTTAAAAACATCAAATTGCGAGAAAGCTTGATGTCAAAAGGCTCAGGAGAAAAAGTGAGTTAATCATAAAGGAGAATGTTTTTAGTATAAAATACGTCTTTTGGGTTTATTTTTTAACTCACAGTTGAAAAGCGTGACGTTTTGCTCTATTCTTTTCGCTATGTTGATATAGTTATCAATATAGCTCGCGCTAATACAGACCTGTTTCAAACCCACCCTTAAAAAAGGTGGGTTTTTTTATGGGAATTTTTTATGAAAGAGAAAATCGTAGGTTGGTTTGCATATTGTTGGGCCGCAATAACGGGCCTTGTGAGCTCGTTTTATGAGCAACCGTTAAGCGATATCAATAGAACTGCGCTGCTTGTTTCGATGACCGCCGCAATTTTTACGGCGGGTGTGAATTTTTGGTATCGAAAACGCAAATTCGAAGCGTTTTTAGAAAAGAACTCAAAAGAGGATTAAAAGTGAAAACAATCTTTTTAATTGTTGCCATGTCAGTGGCAACGGTGGGCTGTCAGTCAAGCAACAAATTGTTTTATATCGAGCAATGCAAAGCGCCGTTCTCTAATCCGCCGAGCTCATGGGCTCAGGCTGCTGAGCGTGAGCCCGCTTGGGCTGCGGGTTTTGAAGTGTGTGCAAACAAAGTGAAACACGTCAATGAAACGCTTTCAGAAATGTCTTTCAGTTCAAAGTTAAGTGATTGAAATGACGTCTGTTTTAATCGAAGAGTTGAAGACAAAAGCATACACTCTTGCTGAAGATATCGAATCACTGAATGAGTATCTTTATAGTGATGCGATAAAAGATAAAAGTGATGAATATGTTGATGTCTTAAGAAACAAACAAACATCAATGCATGGGTATTTTGTTTCATTGATGTCGCATATTGAGTTCTTGAAACATATTTAGGTACTCCCCAGGCTCTAAATGTAGACGGGTCGTATACTCGCCGCTTTCGCCCCGTTTTATGTGCGAAAAAGGAGTGCAATTCTGCAATTTGTCATCTGCTATGTAAATCGCTCACAAAGTCAGTGATTTCAGGCTTTTAGAATGATCGTATATATACATAAAGAATGGACATTGGTGTGTTTAGAGTGAAATTTAAAATGTCCATTCTCTGGGGTCTTTAATATGAAAGTAAACATGAAACAGTTTTCTGAATTTATGAAACTAAATATTAGGACTGTCGGCAGGATGATCGAAGAAGGAATGCCCGTTGATGATGCGAGTCGTGGCCGAGGTCGCGCTTTTGTCATTGATTCTGGCGAAGCTGTTCGGTGGTGGTCAGACAGAGAGCATCGAAAAAAAGTGGGCACAGGTCAAGGGGGGGCGCCTGAGCCTGGAACGACGGAAGGCGAGGAGCTTTTATTGCTTTCAGCAAAGAGAAAAAAAGCAGAAATCGAGGTCAAAAAAGCGGAAAGTTCGGTTATTGAGCTCGAAGATGTTTCACAGTTTCTTTATTCAATAGCAACGATTTATGGAAATGAATTAAACGGATTAGGCGCACGACTTGCAGCCGAGGTTGTATCTGAAGATGATCCAGCGCAATGCAAAAATATTATCGACATTGAAAGTCGACGTGTCAGAGCTGCCACGGCTGACAGAATCGGTTCTTTCGTTGATGAATACATTTCGCATCATGGCCGGAATGACGAATGCACAACAGCTTCGGCATGCGGCGGATTGGGCGAACAGTAACAGGATCATGCCGGCTGGTTCACCAATTCCCGGGCCTTTTAATACAAAATCAACGCCTTATATGATCCCAGTTTGTCAGGCTTTCGCTGATCCTCTTTTTAATCGGGTCACTTTTGTCATGGGAACGCAAATGGGTAAATCTGCAACAATGCAAAATATTATTGGTTGGCGATTAGATGATGAGCCATCACCGATCATTTATGTCGGTCCAACCGAAAGTAATATAAACAATGTTGTTGAACCCAAAATTGTTGAAATGTTCACAGAAGCAAAAAGCTTATGGCGCAAGTTTGACAAGAAAAGTACAAAGCATAAAAAAAGAGTTTCAGGGGTGTCATTAAGATTTGCATGGGCAGGATCTGCTACTGAGCTCGCTTCTGATTCTGCAGTCATAACGCTTGTTGATGAGCTAGATAGACCCGGAGAAAATAGCACAGGAGAAGGTGATTTAGCTGAAATAGCAGAAGCGCGGGGGGATGCTTACACAGACTCAAAACTTGGATTAACATCAACGCCCACGCACGGCATTGTTTCTTCATTTACGCATCCGGATTCTGGAATGACGCACTGGTCTGTCGCAGACAAAAATAAAGTTTCATCGCCAATTTGGATCCAGTGGCAACAAGGGACAAGACACGAATGGTCAGTGCCGTGTCCTTTTTGTTCTGAATATTTCATACCCAGATCTGAACTTCTTTGGTGGCCGAACAAAGGAACAAAGGATGCATGTTCCGCGAATAAAGCGGTGACAGAGGCACGATTAACTTGTGCACAATGTGGAACTCAAATTGAAGACAGATTCAGAAAGTTGATGAACTCCAAAGGTCTTGCGCTCGCACCAGGTCAAACAGCAAAACAGAAAGATGATCAAGGGGCGATCATCATCGATGAAAGTGGAATAGAACATGTCGTTCCTTTTCATTCGTTTGTACATACTTCTGAAAAAAACACGCATTTTTCAATCTGGGTCAGTGGCTTATGCTCATTTTCATCAAAAAAATCTTATGGCTTTTTGGCGAAAAAAATGATTCAAGCGATGCTGTCAGGGGATCCCAATAAAATTCTGACAGTATATAACACAGGATTCGGAGAAGTTTATGGTCAAAGCGGTGATGCGCCGGCTTGGGAAGACGTCTTTTCTTTGCGTAGCGATTATAAATCCGGTGAAGTTCCTTCTGGGATACATTCATTAATTGCAACGGTTGACGTTCAAAAAAACCGACTCATTTATGTTGTGCGAGGCTGGAAGAATGGTATGACGTCACGTCTCATCGAAGCCGATGAGATCTGGGGTGACACGGATAAACCTGCTGTTTGGCTTGAACTTGATGAACTCATGAATCAAACCTGGGGGGAGTTAACAATAACATTGTGCGGTGTCGATGGCGGATATAGAACTGATGAAGTTTTTGCTTGGGTTCGTCGTCATAAAATGCGGGCTCGAGTGCTGATGGGGTTCCAAAAGTTAAAAAAGCCATTTCAAATGTCGCGTATTGACGTCAGTCATCGCGGAAAAATTAGAAAGCAAGGAGATCGACGTTGGGATTTTGACGCATCTTTAGCAAAATCTTGGGTACATAATCGCGTTAATTGGAAGCGCGGAACAGAAGGAGATTGGTTATTACCGTCTGATATTTCAGAAGATTACTGCAAACAAATTGTTGCAGAAGAATTCAATGAAGAAAAAGGCGCTTGGTTAAGAATATCAAAAGATAATCATTTTTTGGATTGCGAAGGCATGAATTATATGTGTGCTCGAATGCTGCGTTTTGATAGAAAAAATAACAATACAGTTCATGTGGAAAGTAATGAAAATAACAACACTCTTGTTATTGAAGATGATTTAAAAGAGGAAACAAACGAAAAACAGACTCGGAAACCGGTTCGTAAAAAAAGAGCGGCGATAAGACGATCGTCAACTGGATTTGTGGGACGCTATAGATGAAATTACCCTTAAAATTTAATGCAGGAACGTCTCTTTCTTTTTCGTTCAAACATAAAAAAACCGCCACGGGATGGCGGTTTTTTTATGCACTTCGCGGCTGCAGTGTGATTGATATTGATGTCGAATGCACTGCAACTGACTGTGAAGTGAAAGTACCGGCTTCAGAAACAAGATCATGGATTGCGGGTGAATACGAATGGCAACTGTTTGCAGAAAAAGAGAATGAAAAAATCAAACTAGATCAAGGTTTCATCACAATTGAGCCTGATTTTAGTTCGATCACAGGTTCAATGGATGTTCGTTCTCATGCTCGAAAAATGTTGGATTCAATCAATAAAATTCTGGAAGGGCGAATTCTTTCAGATCATGAAAAATACTCAATACAAGGGCGATCACTCGATCGTATTCCCATTCTTGAGCTTTATAAATTACGAACTGCATATGCTCGTAAAATCCACAGTGAAGAAAAGGGTGGAAAATTTAAGATAAAACGCGTGCTGACAAGGTTTAAGTGATGAAAGAAAGGCTTAAAAAAGAACATGTTCGTTATGCAGCGGCGCAAAAATTAGGGCGCAAATTCGGTGGCTCATTGTCAGTCAATGAAGAGTTAAAACGTGATTTAGAGTCAATCAAATACCAAAGCCGGCAGGCAGGCAATGATGATGGTTATATTGTCAAATTTCTGGGGATGTGTGAAACACACATTGTCGGACCTGACGGTTTTTCTTTTCAATCATTGGCTACGACAAAAGCGGGTAAATTTGACAAAAAAGCACAAATTGTTATCGAAAACGAATGGAAAAGATGGACAAAACTCGGTCATTGCGATGTGACAGAGCAATATTCGTGGCAAGACATTGAAAATTTGTTTATTCGAACGGTTGCAGAAGACGGTGAAATTCTTCTTCGTTTAGTCAATGGTTTTGAAAATGAGCATGGTTTTGCTGTTCAGATTATTGATTGTGCTCACTTAGATATCAACTACAACCAGGAAAATTACAACGGAAATAGAATCCGTATGTCTGTTGAAATTGATTCTTGGAATAGACCGCTCGCTTATCACGTACTGACGACACATCCGAGCGAGCAGTCTTATTTTCATTGCAATCGTCGATATGAACGCATAACTAAAGATGAAATCGTACTCAAATTTTTACCTCGCAGAATTGGACAATTGCGCGGTTTGCCCTGGGCTCACGCGGCGCTTCTTGAAATGCATCATTTGCATGGATACAGAGAAGCAGAGTTAACTTCTGCACGTATTGCAGCATCAAAAATGTTGGCATACAAACCGGACAGTGACGTCGAACCGGATGGTGACGACGATACTGAATTTATTGAAGAGGTTGAGCCCGGGATGAGCGTTGTTGTTCCTTATGGCTATGACATTGACGTTCTTGACTGGAAAACATCAGGAACTAATTTTGGAGATTTTAATAAATCAGGGCTGAGAGGCGCGGCTTCAGGACTGGATGTCGGTTACAACATTCTTGCTAACGATCTTGAAGGCGTGAATTTTTCATCTCTTCGTACATCTGTTTTAGAAGATCGAGACGGATGGATGAAAAGACAGCGCTGGATGAAACAGCATTTGCATGAAGTTGTTTTTTCAAGCTGGTTAAAAATGTCTTTGTTAATGGGGCGGCTTGGAAATCTTGGATTGCTTGATATTAAACGCTTGAGTGCTTGTAAATTCCAAGGGCGTCGATGGCAATGGGTTGATCCATTAAAAGATGAAAAAGCGAACAGCGAAGCGATTAAAAACTGCACTAAGTCTGAACTTCAGATAATAAGAGAAAGAGGTGATGATCCTGAAACGGTTATTTCTGAAATACTTCAGTTTGAAGAAATGATAGGAGATCTTCGATTAAGAAGAGCTCAAGCAAAGACAGAAACGCATGTAAAAAATAAAGAGTAAAGGATGGCAACAAAGCAATTAAAAATAGGTAATCAGTATCGAAATCTCATATTGCGCAAAGAATCGCTTGACGAAGAATCTCGTACTGTTGAGTTGAGTTTCAGCTCTGAAACGCCGGTCGAACGTTATTGGGGAATGGAGATCCTAGGGCACGCGGAAGGTGAATGTGACTTATCGCGTTTGAACAATCGCGGCGCATTTCTAATGGATCATAATCGTCATGATCAACGCGGTGTTGTTGAAAATGCATGGTTCGACAAATCTAAAGGTCGTGCAATTGTCAAAATCTCTAAAAGTAAGAGAGGTGATGAATTGCTTCAAGATATGCGTGACGAAATTCGTCCGCATATCAGCGTGGGTTATCGGATCATCGATCTTGTACATATCAAGACAGTCGAAGGCGTTGATTGGTATCGCGCAATAAAATGGATGCCGTTTGAAATATCCTCTGTGTCTATCGGAGCAGATGAAACGGTTGGACTCGGTAGAAACGACGAGCAAGATATTCGTACATTTAATATAGAAGTAAGAGAATCAAAGATGGTTGAAAAAGTTCTAGAAAAAGCAAAAGAACAAAAACGTTTAGCAGATGAAACAGAGAACAATGAACGCAGTACTGAACCTCGCCCTTCTTCGGAAATAAAAATACGTCAACAAGAACAAGTGCGTTGTAATGAAATTCTCGAAATTGGCAGTCAATTTGGACTCAATGATCAAGCACGTTCAGCAATTCAAGAAAATATGACGGTTGACACATTTCGTAAAACGGTGCTCGAGTCTGTACGAAATAAAACGTTAAAACCCATGGGAACCGATCTTAATTTAGGTCTAACGACGAAAGAAGTTCGACAATACTCGTTACTCAATGCGGTTCGTGCTTCAGTGACAGGGAATTGGAAAAAGGCAGGATTCGAACGTGAAGTTTCGATTGCATTAGCGGAAAAGCAAGGCAAAGACGCGCGGGGGTTTTTTGTTAACTATGAGGTGCTTGCAAATCTTGGTCGCAATCTGCAATCTTCAAAAGCCGGAGAGGGGGGGGAGTTAATTGCAACTGAATTATGGTCTAATCAATTTATCGACTTATTAAAGCCGCAATCCATCGGTGCAAAGCTAGGGGTTCGTTTTGCAACGGGACTTGTCGGTAATGTTGATGTGCCAAAAATGAGTTCTGGTGCGTCATTTTACTGGATAGATGAAGACGAAAATGTAACAGATTCAAGTGCTTCATTCGGCGTCGTTAAAATGTCGCCGAAAACCGTCGGCGGTGCGGTTCCTATTACGCGCAGACTCATGGCTCAATCAACACCCGACGTTGATTTATTGTTACGAGACCATTTTCTAAGTGGTATTGGCCTTGTTATTGATAAAGCCATTTTTTTAGGATCGGGTGTTGGCTCTGAGCCGCGGGGGATCACGAAAACGACCGGTATTCATGCTGTTCCATTTCCAAGCGCCGGAATCGACTGGAAAAGCATCGTCGATCTTGAAACTGTTATTTCTGAAGCAAATGCAAATGCAGAAGCCATGGCATACATTATGCGCCCTTCTATGCGTGGAAAACTTAAAACAACTCAAGTGGTTAACGGACAAGCAAAATTTCTTTGGGAAAATAATTCTGTTAATGGCTATACGGGTGCTGTATCGACACAGTTAGAAGCCAATTCAATTTTGGCCGGTGATTTTTCACAGGTCTTAGTTGGTTTATGGGGGGCAATTGATCTCATGCTTGATAAGTCTGCCAAAGCAGCTTCAGGCGGTGCTGTTTTGCGTGTCTTTCAAGACGCTGATATTGCAGTTCGTCACGCTCCCGCTTTCGCGTATTGTAAAGCCGAATAATTCACATTCAATTTTTTTTCAAGGGCCGTTGGCCCTTTTTTAGGTTCTAATTTATGAAAATTCAAATTATTTCAGGTTGCATGATCAGCGGTATGTCATTTTTTCCACGTACTAAATCAGGTAAAAATGATGTCGATACAATCATTGATGTTCCTTTATTAGACGCGAAAATTTTAATCGGAAATGGGCAAGCAAAAGCGGCTAAAACGGATGCGAAAATTACTGTAAAAATTAAAACAGAAAGTGAAGATCCCGCTTTAGATGATTTTTTTGGTGAAGAGGATGCTGAGTGATTGGTTTTGATGATGATGCAGTTTTCATGAATACAGCTGATTTCGGTATATCTGCAATCATCAAAATAGGGCGTGTATCTCGTATTGTTTCAGGTATTTTTGATGATAAATCATCAGGTATCGATGTTGCATCAGGTTTTATCCAGGCGCCAAAAATAACATTCATGGTGAGCAGTAAATTGGTTTGCAATATCGCAGTGCGTGACACTGTCACAATAAAGCGGCAGTGTTTTATTGTCGTTGAACCGCCTTCGCATGACGGTTCAGGATTTTGTCTTCTTACGTTGAGCAAACACGATGCAGAGCAGAAATCAACTTCATCAATTCAATATTGATGAAAATCAGCTTGAACAGATTATCGAACAGCTTTCAGCAACAGAAAAACAAATAAAATTATCTTGGAATCGAGCAATAAATCGTACTGCTATTACGATCAAATCGAGAGCGATGCGTGTGATTAAAGATGAAGCTCAAGTGAGAAAAATCGCACATATTCGACGTCGAATGAAAACATTCAAGATCAATAAAGGCCAACGTTTAGATGAATTAAAGCTTTGGTTTGGTTTAAATGATATGCGCGTTTCTGCTTTAAAAGGAAAGTCTAAACGCATTGGCACAAAGCGAAAGCCAAAAGGGGCGATGTTTCAACGTGCAAATGGTGATGTGATATCAGATGAAAATAGTTTTATTGCAAAATATAAAGGCAGACGCTCAATATTTTCACGAAGAACAGATAAACGTTTTCCTCTTTTTGAAATGAAAGCTGACATAGAAAATAACGTACAAATAGCAATTGAAGATGACGTTTTCAGTGATCTGCCTGATATTTTCATGAGGCATTTCATTTCTGATCTCACGGCTCGCGTGCAAATGGGGATACGTGATTATGAAAGAAGAGGTCAAAGACGAGGATGAGCATTCATTTAACAAAATATCATGATGAAGTTCAATCATTCATCATGAACGAAATGGCTTGGCTTCAATCATTTACTGCATATCCAGAAGTCGCAACTGAACTAAAAACACCTTGTGCTTTTTTTCAAATAGAAGATTTCGAGATTTCAGACGTTCAGAAAATGAACGGTACTTTATCTGTTGATTTATCATGTGAAATCATTGTTGTACTCGGTATTAATAATCCATTTAATCAAGTTGAAGTAAGAAACGCAGCTTTGGCATTGGCTATAAAAGTGCAAGGGTGTCGTTTCGGCCTGCCTTGTGTTGGCGCAAAATTTATATCAGCTTCACCTGATTCTTTAAATGAAGAGCTGGATGGATATGCGGCCTGGTCGATTAAATACAGTCATCAAATAGAGGCTGGTGATGATAAATATGAACCGAATTTTGAGAATATAACGCCACATACGGTGTATGTCGGTTTTTGTCCAGAAATCGGTCGTGTTCATCAAGATGATTATGAACAAATTGTTCCAATAAATAAAATCGAACCGAGGTGATGAAACGCGCGATGGGTATTGAGTATATTTTGCGTGATCTACAGCGTAGATTATCGAATATGATTCGACGGGGGTGTATTCACAGCGTCGATTTTAAAAAAACGCCGCCGCGAGTTCGAGTTGAATATTCAAAAGGAGCAGTCACTGCTTGGTTGCCGTTTGTCTCAAATCGAGCATCAAGTGAATGTTCGACATGGGATCCTTTATCTGTCGGTGAGCGCGTCGTTATCTTCTCAGAAAGCGGTGACTTGAATTGCGGCATGGTTATTTCAGCGCTGAATTGCTCAGACAATCCAGCGCCGTCAAGTGATCCTTATGTTCATGTCACTCGATACAGCGACGGAACTCAAATTGATTACAATCGTAAAAGCCATAAGCTGAATGTCTCTATTGGCTCGGGCGGTGATATTGAAATTAATGCAAAAACGATGATCATTAATGCGAATATTGAGCATCATGGAAACCAAAAAACAGACGGTAATATTAAAGCATCAGGTGATGTGTCAGATAAAATTCGTTCAATGTCTGATGACCGCGATATTTTTAATGAGCATCAACATAAAACAGTTCATGGAATAAGTGACAAACCGAATAAAGAACAATAAAAAGAAGGTGTTTATGCGCGGAATGAACGCAAATAATGGCCGTGTCTTGTCTGGTATTGATCATCTGAAACAATCAATTAGAGATATTTTAACAACGCCACTCGGATCAAGAGTCATGCGTCGTAATTACGGTTCGCGTCTGTTTGAATTACTCGATAATCCATCCAGCGCGTCATTAATGACTGACATGATTGCGGCAACCGCTGAGGCGCTTGGAAAATGGGAGCACCGAATCAGTGTGAAAAAAGTAATTATTAACATGAAGACAAGTTCTAATGTAAGTATTGATTTAATTGCTGTTTATAAACCAAATGGTCAAGCGATTACATTGGATGGAATCGAAATAAAATGAGATTCAATCTTTCTGATTTACCTTTTCCTGGCGTTATTGAAACGCTTGATTATGAAATTATACTTCAGCGTAAAATTGACAAACTAAAAAAGCTTGAGCCAGCTTGGGATGCTGATATTGAATCAGATCCTGCTTTAAAAATACTTCAAGCATCTGCATATTCAGAAATAATTGAACGTCAACGTGTTAATGACAGCGCAAAAGCTGTGATGCTGCCGTGGAGCAAGGGCACAGATTTAGAAAATCTTGCGGCTTTGTTCAAACTGAAAAGAGAAATCATTATTTCTGAAAATTCAGATATAACGCAGACAACTTCTGAGGTTTTAGAAAGTGATCAGTCTCTTTCTGAAAGATGTTTATTGGCCTGGCATGGTCTTTCGACCGCCGGACCAAGAAAATCGTATATTTTTCATGCTCGAAGTGCTTCATCTCAAGTCAAAGATGCGAATGCTTATCGAATAAAAGGGGGGCAAATTGCTTTAATCATTCTCGCGCATTCGATTGACGGAGCCGCAGATGAGGCACTTTTAGCACAAGTTGAAAATGCAATCAGTGATGAAGATGTGCGTCCGCTTTGCTCTAGTGCTCTTGTTAAATCTGCATTGATTCATGAATTCAAGTTAACAGTTACTTTAGACATCGAGCTTAACGTCGCGTATATGAAGGTTCTTGAAGAGGCTAAAAAAAAGGCGTGGGAATATGTCAATCTTCAGCACAAAATTGGCGGTTTGATTTCGGAGTCTGCTTTAAAAGCGGCATTACATACCGCAGGAGTGAGAGACGTTGACTTACATGGATTTACAACTATTCGCACAGACAAAGATACAGCCCCTTTTTGTTACGCTATAAATGTTGATGCATTGAATATGTCGAGTGTGTGCAAATGAGCTTGTTACCGTGTAACGCATCATCGTTTGAGAAATCGATAGAACGTGTGTGTAAGCCGGATTTAAGCTCGCCCATTCGCCATTTGCTTACGCCCCGATTATGTCCTTTAGATTTACTTCATATCATGGCTTTAACGCTTCAAGTGGATTCTTGGGATGAAAGCTGGAGTCATGAAGCCAAGGTTCACACATTAGAAGACGCGTTTAATGTTCATCGTATGCGCGGAACCCCTGCATCGATACGACGTGTTTTAAAAAATGCGGGGTATGGTGATGCGCGGCTTGAAGAAGCCCCTTCGTCTTCAGAAAATTGGTTTCAATATCAAGTTTACATGACGCAGCCGATCACTATACGACAAGCAAAACAAGTTGCAGCAATGCTGAATGATGCAGCACCTTTGCATTGTGAGCTTGTTGGACTGAACTTTGAAGAAGTGACGTTTCTTTACGATTCAAGCATCGATCATGATGGTGAATATGCATATGGAGCAGTAACAGGAAAAAAAGAAGAATGGCAAATTTAGAAGAAGAAGCTGTATGGGAGGCTGTTTATCAAGTAGAGAAAACAGATCCGGTGCTCGGCGGTCAAAGCGGAGTTACGAATAAACCGTTAAAAAATTTAGCAAATCGAGATGCTTTTTTATTAGAAAAATTAAATGAATTAATTGAACGCGAAGAAAAACGCTATCCGCTAGGTTATATGTTAATTACACGAAATCCAAGAAATCCAAACACATACGGATATCCCGGTAAATGGCGCAGAGAGCAAGATGACTTTAGTTTGATTTCAACAACGAATAATTCGAAACTTGGAGAGATGCGGGGTGAAAATAATCCGACCTTGCCTGTCGTTGAACATCATCATTCTGCACAGATAGAATCGACGGATCTTGGAACAAAGAAAAGCGCTTCATCAGGTGATCATACTCATAGCGCTTCATCTGAATCAGCAGGAGCGCACGTGCATACTTATTCTGACATGGGTCGGGGGCAAAATTATGGAGGTCAACACGGGCACCAGGGAGGCGATCAAAAACACATTCAAAAAGATCACGAAACATTGGAAGCAGGAGGGCATGCACATTCTATTTCATTGAAAAAAAGTGGGGCGCATGTACACGAACTTGTTATGGGTTCGCATAATCACAAAATAAAAATATTAGGCACAGGAATAAAAGCGGCTTCTATTGATGTCAGAGGTCTCTGTATGAAAGTCGCCATTTGGACGCGCATTTCTTGATCTTCTCTTCGTAATCTCCTTATCTCCTTTATCGGTAAAATAATGACGAAATTTCTTCACGGCGTAGAAGTCATCGAAATTGATGACGGCTCGCGTCCGATCACGACTGTCAAAAGTGCAGTCATCGGCTTAATCGGAACTGCACCCGATTCCGCAAAATCCATTGCAGCATCCTTAACAATCGGTACGCCGATTCTTGATGATTGCATCAAATTTACAGCAAAAAAAGCGGGGAAAGAGGGTAACGCAATCAGTCTCGAATTCGTTTATGGCCCAGATTTTAGCGTGATAGTGACAGATCAGCATATTAAAGTGACAGTTAATGTGTCCTCTTCTGCAGTTGAAATTGCTGCTCCTTTGCGATCTGATGAAAGTGTTAGCGCCCTTGTGGATGTGGACTTAATCGGAAATGGGGCCGGTGAATTTGGGGTTTTTAGTAAAATATTTTTATCAGGTGGTGAAGATGAATCATTTCCTTTAAAAAAACCTTGCGTTATTTTTGGCTCTCGTAAGCGTGCAGAATCGCTGGGGAAGGCTGGGTCTTTACCCGCTGCAATTGATGATATTTTTGATCAATGCGGTGCGCTTGTTGTTGTTGTGCGAGTTGAAAATGGGCTTGATGAAGCAGAGACACAATCTAATGTGATCGAGGGCTGTAATGCTTTTCTTACAGCTCAAACAGAACTAGGTTATCAACCTCGGATTCTCATCGCACCAGAATTCAGTCAATTTTCTGCTGTTGCTTCTGAGCTTGAAGCGAAAGCAAAACGCTTGAGAGCAATCACTTATATCGATTGTGAACGAGATGCAACATATACAGATTCAATGAAAATCGCCAAAGCCTTCGGGGAACGTGTCGAAGTTCTCTGGCCTTGGGTCAATGTTTTTGATACTGATTTAAAAAAAGAAGTGAGTCGCCCGTATTCAGGGCGGGCCGCTGGATTACGTGCACGAATCGATGCGGAAAAAGGATTTTGGTGGTCAAAATCAAATCAGCAAATCTTTGGGATTGTTGGGACATCGGAGCCGATTGATTGGTCACTCAGCGATCCGAACACGACTGCAAATATTCTCAATGAAAACCGAGTCAGTACAATCATTCGCGAGGGCGGTTTTAAGCATTGGGGTAACAGAACCTGCTCAACAGATCCAAGATGGACTTTCGAACAAACTCGACGTACTGCAGACATCATAAATGACAGCGTTGAACGAAATCATTTATGGGCGGTTGATAGAAATATCACAAAAACATATATCGATGATGTGATCGAAGGTGTTAACAGCTATCTACGAGAATTAAAAACGCAAGGTGCCATCATTGGTGGTGAATGTTGGGCAGATAAAGAGCTCAATACAACAAGCTCAATTCAAAAAGGTATTGTTTATTTCGACTTTGACTTTTGCCCCCCTTATCCCGCTGAACATATCATTTTTCGTTCGCGATTAAATAACGATTATCTTGAAGAAGTATTCACATAATGGCTGCTAATAATATTTTAAAAAGATGGAGCGCGTGGGTTGATGGCATCGGAAAAGCCGGTAACGTTAAATCTTATATACCGCCAACTTTAAGCATCGTAACGAAAGATTTTCAAAGCGGCGACATGGACATGCCTGTTCCCATCGATGTGGGCATGGAAGCAATGGAAACGAGCCTTTCGCTGTTCGGTCTTGATCCTTTGGTGCTGCCTTTGTTCGGACTTAAAGCCGGTTCTAGAACAACTATTTCAGTTCGTTCGACTTATCAAGACATGTCAGCTCGAGAAACTGAGTTGGTCGAAGTTTTAACGGGTTTAATAACGAAAATTGAGCGCGATGAAATGAACACCGGTGATCAATCTGAGAATGCGATGAAAATGACAATGCGACTTCATTATTACAAAGTTGCACAAGCCGGTGTTGTACTTGTTGAAATTGATCCGGTGAATCATATTAGAAAACTGGGCGGTATCGATGCACTTGAAAGTATTCGTGCAGCTTTACAGTTAAGTTAATGAGTACATTTTAATGTGATTGAAAAGGGAAACGTGCGTTTCCCTTTTTTTGTTTTTATTTAATAAGGTAAATTTATGTCATACCCCTCTTTAAGCGTTAAATATGTGCTTTCTTATCCAGTAAATACTGACTCTAAAGAAATTAAAGAGCTTGAAATACGTCGGCCCAAACTTCGCGATCAATTAATTGCAAACAAATCGGGTGAATCTGCAGAAGATAAAGAAGTGAAACTTTTATCTTTACTTTGTTCTGTAGATGAAGAGGTGATACATGATCTCGATATGATCGATTTTTTCAAAATTCAAGAACAAATTACAAATTTCAAATAAGGCAAATCACTGAAAAACAAATTCAGCAAGGCTTAATTGCTATGGCTTCTCATACTTCATGGTCTTTGTCTGAATTGATTGATTTGCCCATTGATACGTTTTTGGATTTTATCGATTTGTTACCGAAAAAAACATGAAGGTGATCTAATGTCTTCAACACAGCGATTAAGAACCGTGGTTTCTCTGGGGGGAACAGTTGATTCTTCACTTGGAAATTTGACTCGCTCATTTGAGCAATCAGTGAGTTTAATGAGTCGTGAAACTAGAAATTTAACGATACAGCAAGAACGATTAAGAAGCCGTATTCAGCAAGCCGTTTTAGCGGGTAGAAATGTCTCTTCTTTGACGCAAGAATATCAGCGTTTAAGCAGAAGAATCAGTGAAGCCGCTGATGAAACTGCACGCTTAGAACGTTTGACACAAAGAAGTGAAAATGCATCAAGAAGACTCGAATTAAGCGGGCGAGCAGGGGCGTATGCAGCGACAGGTATAGTTGCAAGCGGCGCAGCTATTACAGGCTTGATGACTTACACAAATCAAAAAACAACAGAAGAAGAGGGTATTGCAAAATCTTATGATATGAGTCTACAGCAATATAAGCTGTGGGACGGCATCATGAAACAAATGGGAGATGGATTTGATGGAACGAAAGCCGGTGATCTCATTGAAGAACTGAGTAATAAAGTTGGTGAATTTGGAACGCAAGGTATGACTAAGTATAAAGATGCCTTGAGTTCGTTAAATTTAGACCCTTTTGATCTCGATAAAATGACAAGTTACGATCGTTTTATGACGATCATGAAACAGCTTGATAATGTTAAAGATAAAGCAAAAGGTCAATTTGCCGCAGATGAGATTTTTGGTGGCGACGGTAATCGTATCTACACATTTTTGAAAAATAGCGGGATGAGTATTGATGAAATCGTGAAAAAGCAAGAAAAGCTTAATTTATTGACAGACAAAGGTTCCCAAGGAGCCCTGATCTTCGGTAAAGCCATTTTGTCAGTAAAAAGTGTTTTCGGTTCAGCATTGCAAGAAATTGCAGGGATCATGGGTAAAGATATCTCGCCCGTGCTTGAAAAAACAGCAATCGATTTTTCGAACTGGTTCAGTGATAAAAAGAACAAAGCGCAGCTTGTTTCTGATGTTAAATCGTTCGGACTCACGCTCTTAGATATCAGTAATGGCATTGTGAATGTTACAAAAAATGTCAATGCTGTTGCAGAACAATTCGGCGGCTGGGGAACAAGCATTAAACTTGTTGCCGGGATCATGGCGGGCGTTTTTGCAATCAATGCAGTTTCAGCGCTCGCGACACTCTTAAGCATGACAACAGCATTAGCAGGAGTCGCAGCAGGTTTTAGATTGATAAATCTTGCTTTTCTGGCAAGCCCTCTGGGAGCTGTACTTTCGATTGTGTCAGCCTTATCAGGTCTTGCTTATGTTGTTTACAGAAATTGGGATTCTCTTGTTAAGTATGTAAGTGATGGTCTTGATGCAATCGCCGAAAAATGGACTTCATTTAAACAGATTTTTTCAAGGGTCACGAATGTTCAAATACAAGGGGGGAAAAATGCAGATTCAATGGCTTCATTTGATAACGTCGTTTCAGAAAAAATAAATAATGTAGCAACGGTAAGTTCAAGAAATAACAGTTTAAGTATTGGCGAGATAAAAATAATTCAACAACCAGGAGAAGACTCTCAAGCTTTTGCGAGTCGTTTTTTTTCAGAAGCTCAGAAATATCAAAAGCTACATGATCCAGCGGAGACTTTTTAATGTCTGTCATGCTCTCCCTTGGTAATTTTAAATTTTCTATATCTACAGCGTCTTACAGTGAACTTGTGAAAACGTGGAAGTGGAATTGGAGTTCTCAAACATTGATCGGTCGTAGTGATCGACTGCAAGTTATAGGAAAAGCGCCGGTTAGCATCACATTGACCGGTGAAGTAATGCCTTTATTTAATAATGCGGGTTTAAATCAAATTGAAAATTTAGCAAAACTAGGTGATGAAATGAAACCTCAGATGTTGATTTCGGGTGTGGGTGACGTGCTTGGCCATTGGGTTATTTTGTCTGTTTCAGAAAGATCTTCAAAATTTATGAAAGGCGGTTTTGCTCGTATTCAAGCCTTTAGCATTGAGATTTTATTTTATGAACATCAAATATAAAACAAGTGCGGGTGATGTTCTCGATCTCATTTGTTTTAAGCATTATGGACGAGAAGATGCAATCGTTTCTGTTCTCGATGCGAATCCAAATTTGAGCGAATTCGGCTCTGTATTAAAAAGCGGTATTGACATTATTTTGCCTGAGATTGAAATAAAAGCATGCGAAGGTCGATCACTGTGGAATTAAGCTATCAACCCGATTTTTATTTGCGTGCTAATGATAAAGACATTACAGATGTGATTAAAAAGTCTCTAGTCTCATTAAATCTAAGCGACTTTTCTGGTGAAGAAATTGATCAATTATCGATTGTGATGTCATTGCCAGAGGGGTTCAAAACGCCGGGAAAGGGGGCCATTCTACAAATTGGTTTAGGGTTTGCGGGGGCCATTATAGATAAAGGCAAGTTCATTGTTGATGAAATTGCGATAAACGGTCCCCCGCGCTTAATTCAAATTGTGGCTCATGCTGCACCGTTTATTTCAAAAACGAGTTCAATTCAAACTCAAAAAACGCGCTCTTTTGAAAACATTACATTGCATGATCTTGTTAAAAAGATCAGTGCAGAGCATGGACTTGAGTCCAAAGTATCAGAAAGTGTCGGTGTTCTAAAAATAGAGCATATTGATCAAACGAATGAGAGTGATATCAGTTTGTTATCGCGTCTCGCAAAGCAAAATGGTGTGATTGTAAAACCGGCCAATGAATCACTCTTACTTCTAAAAAAAGGAGAAGGAAAATCCGTAAGCGGTAAACCTTTGCTTGATGTTTTGATCAAGCCTGAAATGTGCACAACGTGGCAATGTCGTTTTTCATCGCGTTCGAATGCCAAGCAAGTGACTGCAATATATAAAGATCTAGAAGCTGGTGACAGCAAAGAAGTCTCAATAGGAACCGGTGAGCCTGCATTTAAAATGGCTTACTTATTTGACACCAAAGAACAAGCAATCGCAGCAATAAAAGCACGAATTGATGATGCTGAAGAAGGTGCTGACACTGCAGACATTTCACTTGCAGCGACTCATGAATTAATGCAATTAGTTGCTGAAGGCACGATGACGATGAAAGGGTTTGGCGATCTTGAAGATAAAAAGTGGAAAGTAAAAAGCATTATCTTTTCATTATCAGATCATGGTTTATCAGTCCGTATTTCAGCAAATGTCAGTTTAAAAAAACAAGAGCATGAATAAATACTTCATTACACAATTTATAGCGTTTATCTAACATCCTTCTTCTTTTTTACTCCCTCCCTTTTCGCGGAATTTTAATATGTCAATTCGATTATTCGGTGAATTAAAAACACCGACATTTTGCCCCATGGCCGGTGTGAAAATAATGCTAACAGCATTAGAAACATCAGTTGATGTTCTTTTTTCTAGTACAGCAAGCGTATTAACAGATTATAAAGGACGTTATGACTTCAATGTGCCAACCGGTATTTACTCTGTCACTTTAGAGCATCATGCCGCTTCTAAAGTAGAGCTCGGAGACATTCGCGTTTTTTCTGATTCGACTGAATCAACGTTACAAGCATTACTTGACGCACCAGCAATAGAACCGAGTCCGGTGTGGTATCAGCAAATTGAAGAAGCTCTTATAGAGTCAAGAAAATACGCTGAATTATCTGAAAATTCAGCAAAAAGAGCAGAAGAAAATGCAATAGGTGTTGCTGACAATGCTGATGCATCACGTCAACATGCAGATCGCGCGGCTAATTCATCAAAGTCCGCTTACAGTTCATCTCTTGATGCGATTAATGCAAAAGAAACATCAATTTTAAGCATGACAAAAGCGCAAGCATCAGCATCTGTATGTGAAAGAGTTGAAGTTATTATCACAGAAAATAATAAATTTTTGACTGAAACAACAGAGCAAGCCAAAAACGACCTTAAAAATTCAATTGAATTGTCTAAACAAGTTAACTTTGACAGTGAAGAAGTAAAAGAAAATAAAGCTGCTGTTTTAGTTGAAAGCGAAACTGTATCAAAGAATAAAGACATTGTTTTATCAACAGCAAGTGAGATTGATGAAATAGGAAAAGACGTATCACTAAAGCATGAAAAAATACTTGAAATTGAAAGTAAACTAGATTCAGCAAATCCAAAAATAGACGATATTTTGAATAGATATGAAAATATAACTGAATTAAACAGTGAATCTCTTGAGTCTGCAAAAAGTGCAAATGATTCTGCAATAAGTGCAGATAATTCATATAAGAGCAGTCAGATTGCAATCATTAGCATTGCGAGAGATTTAATTACAACACAAAGCATTATCACACAAATTATTTAATGAGAATAAAATGACAGAAATTAAAAAAGATCCTTTGGTTGATGCTGTAAGCGCTTTAACAACGGAAACAACCAAGTTACTTAATGAATATAAAGAATCAAAAATTGTGATTGATAATAAAGTCACACAAGCTGCATCTTATGCAAATAGTGCTTTAGATTCACAAAAAGCAGCGACAAGTAACGCGCTAGAATCAACGAAGAGCGCAGCAAGCGCAAAAGCTGATGCAGACAGAGCAAAAGAGATCACAGGGTTAAATACTGTCGATGCAGCAGTCTCTGACGCTTTGATGCGTTCGTATCAATACGCAATGACGAAAGCAGAATTCGATTTAAAAAGAACTATTCATAAATTGAATCACGCAGGATCTGGATATTTATATAAAGATAAAAAAACGGATATTTCAACGCTGTTGCAAGAAGATATTGAAATGCCAATGTTGATTGATGGTAACGTAATATATTTGAATTTGTATAAAACAGAATTTCCAAATGCTGAGTGTGGAACAAAGACATACAACGTAGATACGCGTAAAATAATTGATCATACAGTCTCTAGAAATAAAAAATACCCAAATGAACCTGTGGCACTAACTAAAAATGAAGCTATTTCTAGAGCTTTTGAGGGCATTTTAAAAAATGGAGATCTAAGGCTTGGTGATGACGGATCCTGGAATAGAAATGGTGGTGAAATCACAAGCGAGGGATTGATTTTTGATAAAGATGTAAATTCATATACTGTTTTTAATCAAGTCATTAACGAAAGCGGAATATTTAATGTTGAATTTACAATTAAAAATTGGGAGAGTGGCTCTGTTCGAGTTGTGATACAAGGAGACAATACACAATATATATATTCAGATGCAAAAGGAAATGGACGATATACATTTACAACAAACGCAATAGTAAATGCGAGAAATATTATGTTCGAGCGTCTGGGATCGAATCATAAGTTCATAGTTAATAATATATCATTGCAAAAAACAACTGAATCAGTTGTTTTATCACGTAGTGATTTTGTTTTTATAGAATCCTGGTATGAGTTATTGTCTGAAAAAGATATTATTGTTCCGCGTGGGGATGTTAATTTTAAAAAAACAAAATGGAATGATGTTGAACTGACTTTATCAACTGAACTTGGAGTCGCACAAGGATATTCGGCGCTTGGGGCGTGGGATAAAAAGACAGAAGGACATTTTGCAAGAGCATCTGAATTAACAAAGACACAAATACAAAGCTTTATAAATGACCCTAAAAACAACATTTATTTTGATGATGAAAGTTCTGAATTAGTACAATTTAGATTTAGATGTCGAATAATTCCTGGACCGAATAATTCACCCGCAATTGTTACGCCAGCACAAAACAATCAAGTTGATGCGATGACATGGTCAAGTAAAGAATTACGAATAGCACGACAAGAGAATAAAACGATATCAAAAGATTTTAATGAGCATTCTTTTTTCTATAGCGCTGGAGATGAAAAAGAAGATCACACAATATATAAAGCAACGGGTAATCTCAAACGTTTAAGTGTCGCAATGCCTCTTGCTCTCATTCAGAGATTAAATGAAGGAGCAACTCACCCTGTTTTAAATAAAAATGGGTGTAAACTGTTTTTATTAAATAACATAGAAAAGAAATGGTATGAATTAGCATCTTCAAATATTGCTACGCAAGATTGCTTTAAATTTGCTTCTGATAGTGAGAGTTCAGGACGTGAAGATAATATTCTTTGTGATGTCATTTATGACAGATTAATCCATGAACTTTATCTTGATGCAAAAGGAAATAAAACATATCAATTGGACGCACTAAGTCGAAATGAAATTCGAGGTATTGGGCATTCTGTTTCAACAACATTCGATATTGAAAAAGAAGTTTTTTATGATGATAAAATTAAAACTCACCTTGATTCTAGTATTGCAATAAAAATATTACCAGAAAATGGAATAAACAAATTTGGAAAATGTGAGTTTTATGAATTGTCTAGTTTAAATGAAAAAGTTTTACTTGAAACTTATAATACTGAGTGCGATCAATTTGGTTTAGATATTCTTTTTGAAAGAGATAATGAAGAGTTTATATTTTTTAATGTAAGAGAACGAGATTTAAAGATAAATGAAATAAAGGAGAAGTTCAAAAAAGGGGAAAAAATAAAAATACGCGCAGTGAGAACAACAAATGATACAACCGCGTTCAATGTTATACCTTGCATTGATATAATTGGAGATCTAGAAAACATAAACATCATTTTAAGAAATGGCATTTCAGCACGCTATATTAAAGCATCAGATAACAGTAAGTATACGTTGAATTATCCTTCTAAATCCGATTCAGTTATTATTCTTGAATCAAAAGATGGAATGGAATGGAAAAAAACAAGCGTTGCGGTTGATAAAGAAACAAATACAATAACAAAAATAATGAACGATTCAAAAGTGGCTCTGATTTATTATGATGCAGATGCTGAGTTCAGCATTATTTCTAATAATTTAATAATAAATGAACTTGGCCGTGTCTTTGTCTCTTCTCATTATATGAGCTCTAATGTTAGTAAATCGTTAGTTAATGATATTTTAACAGCGAAACCAATTTCAAATAATAAAAACCTTCTTTGTCTTGATTATCAAGTGAATTTCGATTTAACAACATCAGATCTTCATCATGTTGATGTTCAGCAAGAAATTTTTGCAGGAAAAAATGCAATAAAAGTAATGACATCATTTATTGAGAAAAATGGATTGATTTATTTGCAATTCAATGGTCAAGAAATGAAATGCACGAATGACTGGGGCGATGATAGTAGAATTACAATGCTGTCAGGGGAAGGCACAAAAGAAGATTTAAATGCAAATATTGTTAAAACATTTTGTCATCATAGTAAATTTCCTGTCGGTATTTCGAATCATTATTCAAAAGAGTTTATAAAGAAGACTTTAGTTCCATTTGTTTCTTTTGATGATGTTCCTATTGAAATAAAAGAATTTTACCACGAAGAAAATGTGATCGTTTCTTACGATATTTCTTATGAAGAAAGACAAGAAGATGATCATATTTATCAGTACGAAATAAAAACACCGATTTATGAACCAAAGCTTTTTAAAAAAGCGGCATATTATGAAAACAAAGGACATTCATCTAAAGAGACGATCAAAAAATGGTCATTTCATGATGATTATATTCGAAATATGATTCTTTCTTAATCATTCTTTTTTAATCAATTTCTGAGAATAACAGTTCTCAGAAATTGACAATTTTAATTTTTAAAAAGGATGTAGCTTTGAGTAGCACAAACGGCAATAAAATTGAAAGAGACGAATACCCCACACCGATCCCCACAGTAGAGGCTCTGTTAAGCAAGTTAACTTTAAAACACAACGATACGTTTTTAGAGCCATGCAGAGGTTCTCGAAATATTTTTGACAGAATTGATTTACCTGAAGAACAAAAGTTTTGGGCTGAAATTAATGAAGGTGTTGATTATTTGAACACCTCTTTTTCTCAAAAAGACGTCATTATCACTAATCCACCTTTTAGCTTAACGATTGAGTTTTTGAGAAAATCACTTTCTGAATTGGCCCCCAATGGAACGCTTGCTTATTTACAGAGAGTGAATTTCCTTGGATCAAAATGCAGAGTTGATTTTTGGGCTGAAATTGGATTTCCAAATAAAACGCCTGTCATTATTCCCAGGCCTCGATTTGTAAACGGCGGTTCTGATAGCTGTGAATACATGTGGATGATTTGGGACAAAGGAAATCGTTTTGAAATAGAAAGAGGTATCAGCCATTTGATCAGTAAATAAACACTAAAATTGATCTGTTCAAGCTGTCTCACACCTGTTTCGCTCTAATTTCAATTCCCTATATTTCTTTTTAATATCATCACGTTGCGCTTTTTTCTGAGTAAATCAAAGAGGATGATGATGAAGGCAAAAACTTTATTGGTTTATCCATCAGTTAGAACTATAA
>CAMRDW010000011.1 GCA_947041315.1 uncultured Enterovibrio sp. | reverse complement strand
CAATCAGAGAGTAAATCGATGCTCAAGGAGTTCATTGGCTTGGGGCAGGTACGCACCTTCAATGACTTTAGGTATCACAATATCCCGTCGTTTTTGAAACTGCGTGGGTGTTGGCAGCTCTCGCTCAGGGCAATAACAGAGTAGATCTATACCCGTCGCCTTCGAAGGTGCGTGGGTGTTGGCTAGGCTCGTTCAGCTCAATCACATAGTCTCTCTATGCAGGGGCTTCACTCGCTTGCCGCAGGCGCGCATCGTCAAGTCTCTTGGGTATATGAGTCGAGCTGCATTTGCATTTTTTTCTCTTTTATGACATTTTAAATATATTCTTTCATTTAATACGTGCTTTTTTAACGCTAAACAAGATAACATCTTACACTTTTTTTAACATATCTTTTTTGCATGGAAATAAAAAAACGTGGTTAAAAAAATAAGCCTGATCTTCTTAGCCGTTATATTTTTCGTCATTACACTTTCATTGGTTATATGCAGCTATTTTTTGACTGACTTCAAAGACGAAAATGTAAAACTTGATGATAAAGTTGCACGCCAAGTTATCAAAACCGCTTTCGAAAGCACCATCGATAATGTTTTAGAAAGCGCGACTTCTTACGGATATATTTTAGACATTGATCCTAGTGCTCAATTTAATGAAGTCGAAACCTTAATAACTTTCAAAGAAATTGTAAAAAATAGTCCCGCATACAGCGACGTTATTGTTGCGGCTTTAGATGGACGCACTTTTGCTGCATCTTCTAAAGGATGGACACCTAATTTTAATGCCAAATCTTTAAAGAGAAATTGGTTTACAAAAATAGCGGAAGAAAATGAAGAGTCCAACTTAACACCTCCTTATTTAAACAATGAAAATAAATATGTAATGACGGTCAGTGCGCCCATTATAAAAAAAGGAGAAAAAGTCGGCGTCATCGCTTTAGATATTAATTTGTCGATACTTATGCCACAAAATGGAATTGACTTTGTTATCACAAGTACAGATGGTACGGTTTTCGCCGTAGACAAAGGCTCCGATGATCTCATTGGTAAAAATGTTTATGAAATGCGCCCACTCTATAAAAATGCAACTAATTACCCCAGACTCATTGAAAACTCTGACAGTAAATATATTTACAGCATTTCTCGCATGAAACTTGAATACGATCTTTTTGCTTATGTTTTTACAAATCAAAATCAAACAATAAAAAACGCAGCCTATATTAAAAATGGCTTGTTCACCCTGTTAAGTGCTCTTGGTTTATTATTAACTTTGACCTTATATTTTGTAGTTAAATTAGAACTTGCTCACATTCCAAGCCTTGTAACTCAAATAAGCAATATGTCTAAAGGTGATTTTAGTGAAGTCAATATTCCTAAAACAAATAATGAAATTGATTCCGTATCTTCTTCATTGGAAAGCTTACAAAACAAAATGAACAGTGTTATCAATACAACCCAAACAAGCACAGACAGCTTATTTAAAAATCAAGAACAAGCACTCAACATTTCAATAAATAATGTTTCACGATCAAAATCTGAATTAGAAAACATTGAACAAATTGTGATGGCAATGAGCGAAATGTCGGTCACAGCAGATGAAATCGCTGCAAATGCACAAAAAGCAGAGTTAGAAACATCCTCCATGTTAACTTTATCAACTGAAAGTCTTAAAACCATGAAGCTTTCTACGGGTATTGTGACTCAAGTGAGTAAATCAGTGAAAGACTCTGCGAGTATATTCCAAGAGTTAAAATCCTTATCAGATAACATCAGCTCTGTTGTTGATATTATTGGAAATATTTCAGATCAAACTAATTTACTTGCTTTAAATGCTGCCATTGAAGCGGCACGGGCAGGACAATTTGGACGTGGGTTTGCTGTTGTCGCGGATGAAGTTCGCGCTCTTGCTGTAAAAACTCAAGAATCAACGGCCAATATTCAAAAAATAATCTCTACTTTACAAGATGGAGCCATGCGCGCAGTGGAGTCGATGAACAGCAATCTTCAATCAGTCAGTAGCTTATCGAATACATCGGATCAAATAGAAAAAGCATTTAACGATATTTCCAGCAAAGTCTCTCTCCTTTCTGATATTAACTCTTCTGTCGCCACCGCTTCAGAGAAGCAATCTATCGTTAATCAAGAGATTGCACGTAAAATGGAAGCAATTAAAAAGACGGTAGATCATAACTTAATGGGATTCAATCATTCAATCGATTCAAATAATGAAATGAAAGATTTAATTAAAACATTAAAAGATGAACAGAGTTTCTTTAAAATACAGAACAAAAACAAAGTCCATAAAAACGAAATCCCACCTAAACAAACGACATAATATACCCAGAATATTAATCTAAATCACCCCGTTATCTTTGAAGATACGGGGTTTTTGTTTTCCCCTGTGCTCCTCGCCCCTTTTTGCATCTTCCAACGCGAGGCATCAGCATATAAATATCCCCGTCGCCTTTAAAACAGCTTCGATTTTGGCTGCAATTTTAAAGCCTCAGCATCAAGTCCATCAATGTTCAGAGGTTTTTTTTCTTGCCGCCGACCTGCAACATCGAATATCTTGGTTAAAACGGCCACAGAAACAGACCCCCTTTAGGAAAAAAATGATTAAATTCGCAGTCATAGGCACCAATTGGATCAGTGAAAAGTTTGTCGACGCCGCCGTGTCTACGGGGTTATTTCAACTCAATGCGGTGTATTCTCGAAATATACAAACCGCGCAATCATTTTGCCAAAAAAATAACCCTCAGCATTTCTTTGATGATTTAAATGCACTTGCAGCCTGCCCCGATATCCATGCTGTCTATATTGCCTCACCGAACAGTTTGCATTGCCAACAAGCTTGCTTAATGATGAAGCACGGAAAACACGTTATCTGTGAAAAGCCCCTCTCTTCGCATTTAACCGAAGCGCAAACCATGTATAAAGAAGCGCACGCCAATAAGGTGGTGCTTTTTGAAGCCTTTAAAACGGCCTATTTACCTCATTTTATTCAACTCAAAAAAGACATCACCAAGCTGGGTAAATTACACAAAGTGCATTTGACTTATTGCCAATATTCATCCCGTTATCCACTTTATTTAAACGGTGAAAACCCAAACACCTTTAACCCCGAGTTTTCAAATGGATCGATCATGGATATCGGCTATTACTGCATTGGCGCCGCCGTCAGTTTATTTGGTGAACCCTTATCGATTCAAGCCACAGCGCATTTATTAGAGACAGGGGTCGATGCACATGGATTCGTTATATTGCGATACCCGCAAATCGACGTCACTGTCTCACATTCAAAAGTGTGCAATTCTTATGTTGCCAATGAAATTCTTGGCGAAGAAGGGGCGATATTGATTCATCATTTATCTGAATGCCAGGGCTATCAAATTCAATATCGTACAAACAAGTGCCAAGAGGTTGCTTTAACCCAAGAAGAAAATTCGATGTGTTATGAAGCCATTGCATTTGCAGATCAAATAAAACAAGGCTTTATCTCGCCAGAAAGTCAGGAGCGCTCACTTATCATTGCATCGGTATTGACCGAAATCCGAAAGCAAACTGGCGTTGTTTTTCCCGCGGATAAAACCGATATTACGCATTAAGCCTGCATATAAAATCGAGACCAAGACGCTAAACTCCCGGCTGCGCTGTGGCCTCCGGTTCGCGTCTCGTGCACTGAGAATGAAGCAAGATTAAAAAATATACCCAAAGAAATTGAAAATGCATGTAAGCGGCAAGCAACTGAAGCCCCTGAGCATAGATGCACTCTGTGATTGAGCTGAGCGAGCATCCCCAACAAGCACGCAAGGTCAAAAGCAACGGGTATACTCGAAATAAGTTAACGAAAGGAGATTCGCTTTTAACGATAAACGTACTCAACTCTTGACGTGAGGTTCGTCACAAGCTCGTAGCCAATGGTTCCAATATGAAGCGCAACCTCTTCAACGGGCAATGGCGGTCCCCATAAGATCACTTCATCGCCAAGAGAATCTGTCGATAACGCACCGAGGTCCACCGTTAACATGTCCATTGCAACGCGCCCCACAATCGGCACTTTGCGGCCATTGAGCCAAACAGGTGTTCCATTGGGTGCCATGCGCGGATAACCATCACCATAACCGATTGCAACAACACCTAAAAAGGTATCTTCTTTTACCGTCCAGGTTGCGCCATAGCCAATCCGCTCTCCTTTTTTTGCCTCACGTACCGCAATCAAGCTCGATGTCATCGTCATGGCGGGTTTTAAACCAAGCTCGGCGCCACATCCATTTGAAAAAGGTGAAATACCATAAAGACAGATCCCAGGACGCACCATATCAAAATGGCTCTTAGGCCAAAGAAAACACCCCGAAGAAGCCGCAAGGGATTTAAGTCCCTTTTGATTTTCTGTCAAAGAAGAAAACAACTTAATTTGTTCCATCGTGAGGGGGTTATTTTTTTCATCGGCACATCCAAAATGACTGATAAAGTTCAAGGGGTGCGCCACACTAGAACAAGCGGATAAACGGGCAATCGCTTCTTCTACATTTTCAGGACGAAACCCTAATCTGTGCATGCCAGTATCTAATTTTATCCAGATATTCAACGGCTTTTCTAATTGGGCTTGTTCTAACATCTCAAGCTGCGAAAGACAGTGAACAACCGTTTCTATCTTGTGCTCTAGCAAATGTTGCAAATCAGACTGAGTGCAAAATCCTTCCAATAAAAGAAGGGGGCTCGAAATCCCATGCGCTCGCAGTGTCAGCGCCTCTTTTAAACGTGCAACGCCAAAGCCATCTGCATAAGAAGACAAAACTTTCGCCACTGGCAACATTCCGTGCCCGTAAGCATTGGCTTTGATCATCGCCCAGAGCCTTGCATCGGGGATCATTGTGCGGATCATTTCGATGTTGTGACATAAAGCGTCAGTATCAATCAATGCAGTTGCGGCTTTCATAAATCCTCTTTATTCATCTTCAAAAGCAGGGCCTGCATAATTATCAAAACGTGAAAACTGCCCTTGAAAGGTCAAACGCACAGAGCCAATCGGTCCATTACGTTGCTTACCGATAATGATTTCGGCAATTCCTTTTAAGGGACTTTCTGGGTTATAAACTTCATCTCTGTAAATAAACATGATTAAATCCGCATCTTGCTCTATTGCTCCGGACTCACGCAAATCGGAATTTACAGGGCGTTTATCTGCGCGTTGCTCAAGAGAGCGGTTAAGCTGAGACAAGGCAACAACAGGCACATTCAGCTCTTTTGCTAATGCTTTCAGTGAGCGGCTGATTTCAGCAATTTCAAGGGTTCGATTATCTTGCATTCCCGGCACACGCATCAACTGAAGGTAATCCACCATGATCATGGATAAACCCCCATGTTCACGTGCAATACGACGTGCACGCGAGCGAACATCCGTTGGAGTCAAACCTGAACTGTCATCAATGTACATGTTCTTTTTTTGCATCAAGATCCCCATTGTTGAAGAGATCCTTGCCCAGTCTTCATCATCTAATTGCCCGGTACGAATTTTGGTTTGATCCACGCGAGACAAAGAAGCCAACATACGCATCATCAATTGATCCGCTGGCATTTCTAATGAAAAGATCAAAACAGGCTTTTCTTGATCCATCGCCGCGTTTTCACATAAATTCATCGCAAAAGTGGTTTTACCCATTGAAGGACGCGCAGCAACAATGACAAGATCAGAGCCTTGTAAGCCCGCCGTTTTTTTATTTAAATCATTAAACCCCGTCGAAACCCCGGTCACGCCATCATGGGGCGTTTTTAAGAGTATTTCAATTCGCTCCAGGGTTTTTTCTAGAACACTTTCAACATTTTGTGGCCCTTCATTTTGAGATGTTCGGGCTTCAGCAATCGCGAAAACTTTGCTCTCTGCCATATCGAGCAAATCTTCAGAAGAACGCCCTTCTGGCTCGTAACCGGCGTCTGCAATTTCATTTGCCACACCAATAAGATTTCGTACAACCGCACGTTCACGCACTATCTCTGCGTAAGCAACGATGTTTGCAGCGCTTGGTGTGTTTTTCGCCAATTCCGCAAGATACGCAAATCCACCGACATCATCTAGCAAACTGTGTTTTTCAAGCTGTTCAGAAAGCGTTATAAGATCAAGGGGTTGTCCTGAGTTAAGTAAGTGTTTCGCGCTTTCAAAAATCAATCGATGGGGACGACTGTAAAAATCTGCAGCGATAATTTTTTCACCCACACTGTCCCAGCGTTCATTATCAAGCATTAAGCCACCAAGAACAGATTGCTCAGCTTCTATCGAATGCGGCGGCACCTTAAGAAGCTCGACTTTTGCGTCTCTAAACTTGTTGGGATTAAATTGCCTGGTGCGTTGCTCTGCCATTTCCATCTTTACCTTGTCTTTTCGAAGGCCATGATACCCGCCGTCTTTAAAACGTTTGGGTTACTCCGTGCCTTCATACACGCTAATGAAATTTCCATGCGTTTTCGTTTCATTCCTTTGACATCAAGAACACTCAAAATTGTGGATACCTGAAGAGAAAGATTTATTCACCAATAAAAAAATCATCTGCATTTTCAGTGAAATGAGACTGAAATAAACGCTGATCTCTCTTTTGCCTTAATCTGTCATTCATGAATGAGGCTTGCGTTGAAGGGGACGCAGAATGAAGGTTTCTCTTTCATAACAGGACAATACAAAGACACTTTACTTCATATATAAATCTGCTTTGAAAAAAAACCAGAAAACCAGATTTGAATCGTAGATCAAAATTGGATTGCCATTATACCCAATTCCACTCACGAGTTAACCGGAGATTCGAGCAAATAATAAGGAAGGCACATTCAAAATAAAAAGAAAACCAAAGATACTTGACGTTGCGGGCCTGCGGCAAGTAAGTGAAGCCGCTGAGCATCGATAGACTCTGTGATTGGCCGAAATGAGGATAAGGCAAGCATACGGATATCGAGATAAGGCATTTTTTGAGCTGAAAATGAAAGCGAGTCACGAGGTGACGGAAGCATTTTCCGGATCCCCTAAAATCGAGCATCATGCACGTCTTTTGTTCAAAATGCGCAATCTTTGCGCTCTTTTTCCTTTATTTATTTTAAATATCAATTTATTGCTTGCAAGGAGAGCGGGCTTTTCCTATTATGGATTCGCTTCAAAAAATATCTTTTCCTCCATAGTTCAGTTGGTAGAACGCCGGACTGTTAATCCGTATGTCACTGGTTCAAGTCCAGTTGGAGGAGCCAAATTAAATGCCTTGTCTTTGACAAGGCATTTTTGTTTTTTAATCATAATTTTGAAGAAAAGGAAAAATGTTGCTATTGAAGGTTAAGGCTTTTATTACGCTTTGATTTTGGATAAGCCAATCCGCTTTTCTGCAATGCTCTATACCGATGATGATTTGTACGAGGAGTCTAAAATCTCTTAGCCATTTTTCTTTTTGAGAATTGCTCCAGCTTTCTTTGTAAATTTCATGGTAATGTTCAACCCACCAATATGCTCCACGGACAAAAGCGGCGATGATCATTGTCGCAGGTTGAATTTGCTCATCATGTCCGTCAATGGCGTAATCATCTGCAAGGCTCCGCCCTTGTGAAAATGCAGAGTAATTTATGCAGTGTTTGTATAGCTCGAATTGCAATGCAGAAGCTGAGTCGCAGTGCATTAATGTAAGGGTTGTAAGCGGAACAAATTTTCGATTACTTCGGAAAAGAGAAATACAGCGTTTACCTGGCAATAATCGCTCGATTGCAAAAAGTAAGTCAATACTGAGGAGTTTTTTGTTTAACGAATTTCCGTTTTTATTATACATTTTCATACTCCTTGAACTCATGATTAAATCATGTTTCTTTTCCGAAATATACCCAAAGTAATTGAAGATGCGCGCCAGCGCCAAGCGAGTGAAGTCCCTGAGCATAGATGGATTCGGTGATTAGACTGAACCCGTGTAGCCAACACTCATGCAGCTTCAAAGGCGACGGGTATAGTTGATTTTCATACCGAGCTGAACACTGAATCTTATCTCGACGCTTTCCTTTTTGCTTTTCAAAAATAAGAAATATCTCTCCACTTCATTCACGTTAGCGGCATTTAGGGGGAAATAGATGAATCATTTTGATATTTATACACAGAAATCCAAGTCAGATCCTTTCAATTTATTATCCATCCTTTTTTATGCACGAGAAATCATACGTTTTGTGAATACAAAAGAAAATACCTTTTTTATTGATGCTGCATTTTAGCTTTCAAAATAATCACTTTTCAGATTTGTATTTTTATAGCGGCTATCTCCAAGAGATTTGAAGATGCGCGCCTGCGGCAAACGAGTGAAGGCCCAGAGCATAGATGGACTCTCTGATTGGCCTGAACAAGATCGCCAAGCAGAAGTGCCTCTCCCACCCCCACTGAAGGGCAGCCCCAAATACCGATTAACCAGATCAGTAATGCTTCTGCCAATCTCGCCACCGGCGGCGCAACAGCAGCGCCTTCAAGATCATCCCAAGCAGTCGCTTATACAATATACCGAACAGAAGTGGAGGCAGCCTGTACAAAACTTGGCTTCACGAACAATGTCATTGAGGAGTCCTTGCTGCAACAAAAGAGCAGCTAAAAACACATTACCCTGCGTTTTTAAAAAATGAACACACGCAATCCCCCACCTATTTACCCGCCGTGATAAAAACAGCTTTTAGGCAATTTAAAGCGCGTGGTTTAACAAAAAAAAGGCGATGCAAAATGCCGCTTTTGGTAAGAATGGGGATAAAAATCAATGGGCTCAAAATTATCTTGACGGTAAGATCTCGTTTTGTATTGCAGCAGACAATTCACCCCAAACCAATCGCATCACCTGAGGTTATTTTTCGATACGCATAAAAAAGGCCACAATCTGCATTGTGACCGATAACCCTTAGAAAAACGGCGTTTTCTAAAATGTTATTTTTTAGGGTTCATCCCCCCTCGGGGGATCATGGCAAAATTATTTGCTACCAAGAACACCAAAACGCTTGTTAAAGCGATCAACACGACCACCAGTATCAACTACGCGCTGAGTACCAGTGTAGAATGGATGACATTTGTCACACACATCCAAGTTGATATCACGCTTCAGCGTTGTATTAAATTGGAAAATATTGCCACATGAGCATTTTGCAGTTACTGCTTTATATTCTGGATGAATACCAGTCTTCATAAGGATAACCCCTGTATTAAAAAGGCCGTGTCGCTTTCTCAGCCCTTAGCCGAGCACCACACGTCGTTAACAAAAATAGTTAAAGCGCGAAATTTTAATCATTCAGGGAACAAATCGCAACTTTTTTGTTCGATTCATTATAAAACAGGTTAATCAGACTCAAAGTAAGCGCTTCAAGTGGTTCCGACAAGAGCGCACAGGTACACTGACGATTGAACCATACAACTTATCGAATTTCGCCCCTAATGAAGCCGATTATTGCGCAAGTAGCCTTACCTATACCTCTTCATAAAACGTTTGATTACCGCATTGGTCATCAAATTCCGTCCATTGGTGCCCGCGTGCGCGTGCCCTTTGGTAAACAAAATAAAATTGGCATCGTCACAGCCCTTTCAGAGAGCTCTTCTTTTCCTTTTGATCAACTCAAGCCCATCATGGAAGTTTTAGATGATGCTCCTTTGTGGCCGGCATCTCTTTATAAAGTGTTGGTGTGGGCAAGCCGCTATTATCAGTGCTCGCTAGGGGAAACACTTTCAACCGTTTTGCCCGTGCATTTACGAAAAGGAAAAAAAGCCAGACGAGAACAAGAAACCGCATGGGGCTTGTCTTGTGATGGCAAAAAACAATTGACGTGTTTGCCCAAAGCCGTCAAGCAGGCACAGCTTCTTAATCTTTTAAGAGATGGGGCCATGCTTCAGAGTGATTTAATAGAAAACGAAGTCAAATCACCCGTCATTAAGAATCTACAAGAAAAAGGCTGGATTGAACCCATAAAAGAGATTCGACCTGTCGATTGGGTGTCCCGTTACGCCGTTATTGAAGAAAAGCCCTCTCTCAATCAAGAGCAAGCCATCGCTGTCGCCACAATCAATTCAAATTCTGAATTTGCTTGCTATCTCATTGATGGCGTCACGGGCTCTGGTAAAACCGAAATTTATCTCAACGCCCTTGAACCTGTACTTTCAAAAGGAAAACAAGCGCTGATTTTGGTTCCTGAAATTGGGCTCACCCCTCAAACCATCGATCGATTTAAACGTCGGTTTCAAGTGCCGATTGTTGTGTTGCATTCCGCGCTCAATGACACCGAGCGTTTAAATGCTTGGCTTGGCGCAAAAGAAAATGAAGCGGGGATTATCATAGGGACAAGATCGGCGCTTTTTTCTCCTTGCAAATCTCTTGGGATCATCATTCTTGACGAAGAACATGACGCCTCATATAAGCAACAAGATGGCTTTCGCTATCATGCGCGAGATCTCGCCGTCATGCGGGCGCATGAAGAAAAAATCCCAGTCCTTCTGGGCTCTGCAACCCCCTCACTCGAAAGCTTAAACAATGCCCTTTCAGGAAAATATCATCATCTTATTTTGACAGTACGAGCGGGAAATGCGCTCAAAGCCAAGCAAAGTTTATTGGATGTCCGAGGGCTGTATCTTGAGGGCGGTTTGTCAGCCCCGCTTATTGCAGAAATGCGCAAGCATCTTTCTCAAGGCAATCAAGTCATGCTGTTTTTAAATCGCCGTGGGTATGCTCCGGCGTTAATGTGCCATGAATGCGGTTGGCTTTGCGCCTGTAAACATTGCGACGCCTATTTCACTTTGCACCAAAAAGAAAACCAACTTCGTTGCCATCACTGCGGAACGCATCGAGCGATTATGCCTCAGTGTGAAAGTTGTGGATCCACACAAATCATCACTGTCGGGGTCGGAACAGAACAGCTTGAAACGCAATTAACGACATTATTTCCTGAATACAAAACAATCCGAATAGACAGGGACAATACACGCAGAAAAGGGGCACTGGAAAATTATTTAAACTCCATTCACAACAAGGAATATCAAATACTCATTGGCACTCAAATGTTGGCCAAAGGGCATCATTTTCCCGATGTGACCCTGGTCGCGCTCATCGACGTTGACAGCGCTCTTTTTTGCAATGATTTTCGCGCTCCAGAGCGATTAGCCCAGTTGCTCGTGCAAGTGGCAGGCCGTGCCGGACGCGCTTATAAACCCGGTTATGTTTTGCTTCAAACGCACCATCCAGACAATGCCTTATTGCAATCCCTTATCAGGCAAGATTACAGTCATTTTGCGCATGCCTCCTTGAAAGAAAGGAAGGAGACACAATTACCGCCTTTTAGTTTTTTTGCTCTTTTTCGCGCAGAAGGAGATCACAGTGAGCAGGTTGAGCAATTTCTTCAGCAAGCCCGTACCGCATTAGAGGCGACGCCAATAGAAACCCAATGCGCTCTTATGGGGCCTCTCCCGGCGCCTTTGCATCGCCGTGCTGGACGCTTTCGATGGCAGCTGATTTTTCAAGCGCCGACTCGACAAATCTTACTCCAAAGACTTTCTCAAGCATTGCCCGCAATCCGTCTTCTTCCTCTTTCAAATAAGGTGCGCTGGTCCCTCGATATAGAGCCCCAAGATATGGGCTGATTCAACTTCCTTTTGTTATACCGAGCAATATCACGCATTTCTCTTAAGGAGTGTTAAGAGAAACATGTTTAATGCTTCATCATATGTTTAAGATATAACGCATATAAAAAAGCCAACTTGCTGTCACTTTCCACAGCAAGAGCTTGCCACCTAATAAGTGAAAAGGAATAACGTCTATGGCGACAATGAAGGATGTTGCCCAGTTGGCTGGCGTTTCAACAGCCACTGTCTCTCGTGCACTGATGAATCCGGAAAAAGTATCCACATCGACCCGAAAGAAAGTTGAAAAAGCAGTCCTTGACGCGGGTTACAGTCCGAATTCATTGGTAAGAAATTTACGCCGTAACGAAAGTAAAACCATTATTGCCATTGTGCCGGATATTTGTGACTCTTATTACAGTGACATTATTCGAGGCATTGAAGAAACAGCGGCAGAGCACGGGTATCTTGTCTTGCTTGGCGACAGCGGCCAACAAAAAAAGCGAGAAAACTCTTTTGTAAATCTTATTTTTACAAAACAAGCCGACGGAATGCTGCTTCTAGGAACCAATATTCCTTTCGATATCAGTAAGGCGGAACAAAAAAACCTTCCTCCTTTGGTCATGGCATGCGAATTTTCACCGGATCTTGAACTCCCGACTGTCCACATTGATAATCTCACTGCCGCCTTTGAAGCCGTTAATTATCTAACAAAAATCGGCCACAAACAGATCGCACAAATAACAGGTGATCCGAAAGGGGCTTTAACGCAATTTCGTATTCAAGGCTACCAACAAGCCTTACGCCGAGCAGGCACAAGCGTGAACCCCGCTTACACCGTCTCTGGAGATGGCAGCTTTGCCATCGGCGCGCGCGCAATGAGCAGCTTGCTTGCTTTGCCTAACCCCCCCACGGCTGTATTTTGTCATTCTGACGTAATCGCAATTGGGGCCATGCAACAAGCAAAACGTTTAGGTTTCCGCGTTCCACAAGATATTTCCTTCATTGGTTTTGATGACATTCGATTTGCAGAGTTTTGCGATCCTGCCTTGACCACCATGTCCCAACCGCGTTATGAGATAGGACAGCAAGCCATGCTGCTGCTTTTGAAGATGCTAAAAGGCAATGAAGTTCAAATAGGCTCTCGCTTGCTTGACGCGCAACTGGTAATACGTGAAAGCGTTGCACCGCCATCACGTTAATTTTGCATTTGGTACTGGCACACTTTCAGGCTTGTCAGTACCATATATTCCCCACTAATAAAAAAGAAATACAAATCCTGTGGCAACAAGAGATTATGTCAAACGCGGAAAAGCGCCGCGTAAACAAACACGAAATAACAAAAAAAAAGCAAATCCAACCTTATTTCCTGTGAAATGGGCGATAACCGCTTTTGTATTGATGCTCGGTTTGGGTTCTGGCCTCTATTCTCTTTCAAAAACCCCTGAGCCTGAGAAAACAAAAACGCAGCACACAAAAAAACCAGAAAATATTAATACCATCCCTCCGAAACCGAAAGAAAAATGGTCTTATATTGAAAGACTTGAAAATAAAGAAATTCATGTAGAAGCCAAAGAACAGGAAATCTCGAACAGACCTTATTTAATGCAATGCGGCGCCTACAAATTGGCCAGCCAAGCCAACGAACGCAAAGCCATGATTGCTTTTCAAGGTCTTGAAAGCCACATCAAAAAAAACAAAGGCAAAACAGGATTTTGGCATCGTGTTGTCCTCGGCCCTTATGCATTCAAACGTGAAGCCGAACGAGATCGTAATTTATTACGAAGAAACGGCATCGAGCCTTGTGAAATTTGGTTTTGGGAATGATTTTTCATCAATAGGATGAAATAATCAACAAACCGCGACAACAAATCTATTTTACACTTGATTTTATTCTTTTCTATCCCCACGTTTAGCCTTAATCTACCGAAATACTGGTATTCACCAGAAAATGAAGAAGAAGAGGTTCAACCGTGACAACGATCGTTTCTGTTCGCCGCAACGGCAAAGTGGTCATTGCTGGTGACGGCCAAGTATCACTGGGCAATACCATAATGAAAGGCAATGCCCGTAAGGTTCGCCGCCTATATCAAAATAAAGTGATTGCTGGATTTGCAGGTGGAACCGCGGATGCTTTTACTCTTTTTGAACGCTTTGAACGAAAATTAGAATTACATCAAGGTCATTTAACAAAATCCGCCGTTGAATTAGCCAAAGACTGGCGCTCAGACCGCGCTTTACGTCGTTTAGAGGCCTTACTTGCAGTCGCAGACGCAACCGCCTCGCTTATTATCACAGGGAATGGGGATGTCATTCAGCCGGAAAACGACCTCATTGCAATAGGGTCTGGTGGTAATTTTGCACAATCCGCTGCGATTGCTTTGCTTGAAAATACACAGCTAAGCGCACTTGAGATTGCAAAAAAATCTTTAAACATTGCTGGCAATATTTGTGTTTTCACAAACCAACACCAAACCATCGAAGAATTAGATTATTAAGATAGGATTCACAATATGTCAGAAATGACTCCACGAGAAATTGTTTCCGAACTCGACCGACATATCATTGGCCAAAACAAAGCAAAACGAGCTGTTGCGATTGCACTAAGAAATCGCTGGCGTCGTATGCAACTCAATGATGATTTACGTGCGGAAGTCTCACCCAAGAATATCTTAATGATTGGACCTACAGGTGTAGGTAAAACAGAAATCGCCCGCCGATTAGCCAAATTGGCCAATGCGCCTTTCATTAAGGTCGAAGCCACAAAATTCACTGAAGTCGGTTACGTTGGTAAAGAAGTCGAAAGCATCATCCGTGATTTAACAGACGTTGCGATAAAAATGACGAACCAACAAGCCATCGCGAAAGTTAAAAACCTTGCAGAAGAGCGCGCTGAAGAGCGTATTTTGGACATCTTAATTCCACCGCCACGCGATGCTTGGGGGCAATCTGATGAACCAAAAGAAGACTCTTCAACACGTCAGAATTTCCGAAAAAAAATCCGAGAAGGGAAGCTTGACGACAAAGAGATCGAAATTGACCTCGTCGCCCCTCAAATGAGCTTGGAAATCATGGCCCCTCCTGGCATGGAAGAAATGACCAATCAGCTGCAAGGGATGTTTCAAAATCTGGGTGGCGCAGGCGCGACCAAAAAACGGAAAATGAAACTCAAAGACGCATTAAAAGCCGTTGCTGAAGAAGAAGCCGCCAAACTCGTTAATCAAGAAGAACTCAAAGAAGAAGCTATTTTTTCAGTAGAAAATAACGGCATTGTCTTCATCGACGAAATTGACAAAATTTGTAAGCGCGGTGAAAGCTCAGGTCCTGACGTTTCTCGCGAAGGCGTACAAAGAGACTTGCTTCCCCTTATCGAAGGCAGCACCGTTTCAACCAAACATGGAATGGTAAAAACAGATCATATTTTGTTTATTGCCTCAGGTGCATTCCAAGTGTCCGTTCCTTCTGATTTAATCCCAGAACTTCAAGGACGTTTGCCTATTCGAGTCGAATTGGAAGCCTTGTCGGCCTCTGACTTTAAACGCATATTGATAGAGCCCAATGCCTCTCTCACTGAGCAATATTGCGCCTTAATGGAAACGGAAAAAGTCAACCTTTCCTTTACAGACGCAGGGATTGAAGAAATAGCCAATGCCGCTTGGCGCGTCAATGAGAAAACAGAAAACATCGGGGCTCGTCGCTTACACACCATCATTGAACGCCTTATGGATGAAATATCCTTTGATGCAAGCGAACGTGGCGGAGATTCCTTTGTTATTGATGCAGACTACGTTCGATCTCATTTAGATGAACTTATCGACAACGAAGATCTCAACCGCTTCATTCTTTAATTTATCTCTTTGTTTTTTAAAGGCAGCCCGTCGGCTGCCTTTTTTCATGCATTTATTTTTCTATATTGCTCATCCGAAAAAAAACGCCAATAATAAGCGCCGCTTTTTTTAATTGACGTTGACAACTATGTCCTCCTCCATTTTTAAGATTTGGCTTGATGCCGCACGCCCTAAAACGCTTCCTTTGGCTATTGCGTCCATTTTTTGCGGAAGCGTTTTGGCTATTAATCATTCAGATTTTTCTTATCACTTGATGATATTTGCAGTCATCACCGCTCTTTTGCTCCAAATTTTATCTAACTTAGCCAATGACTACGGCGACGCAATAAAAGGTACCGACAGCGATGCACGCCTTGGGCCCAAGCGCGCCATTCAGCAAGGATTAGTCACGCCCAAGTTGATGAAAAAAGTAATTGTATTCAATGCGATATTAACAATATTCGTGGGCTTGCTCTTGGTTTTAAGCGCATTTAACAAAATGACTGAAATCATGATTTTCATCGTTTTGGGAGGCCTTTCCATCTTGGCATCCATATGTTACACAGTCGGAAATAAACCCTATGGCTATCGTGGACTTGGCGACCTTTCTGTTTTAATTTTTTTTGGGTGGTTAGGGGTTGGGGGAAGCTTTTACCTTCAATCGGGCGTCTTTAATTTTGAGATTTTTTTTCCCGCAACAGCTTGCGGTCTTCTTGCTGTTTGTGTTCTAAATATCAACAACTTACGAGACATTGATAATGACAGAGCCTGCGGAAAAATGACCTTAATTGTGCGTATCGGTCCTAAATGGGGACGGATATATCACCAAGCCCTGTTGTTTTTTTCCTACCTTTTCTTCTCTGTTTTTGCCCTTCTTTATGACGGTGGGATTTATTCTTGGTTGTTTGTGTTGTCCATCCCTTTCGGGGTCAAGCACGGGAAAGCGGTATGGCAGACCGCAGCCCCTGAAAGTCTTCGGCCCATGATGGGGGATATAATAAAAGTCGCATTATTAACAAACATCTTATTTATTGCAGGCATACTGCTTTAAGGATACGCTCACACGAAGAAAAGGAATTGTCTTTTCTTCCATTGCAATGCTTCATCTTCTCGTTATACTTTTTGGCAACACGCTGCCGCAATTTATGCGAAAAGCCTCACAACAGTCTACCGACCAGGTATCATCTAAGAGACGTGATTATGGAATACAATACCTCAGAACTGTGCGACATATACTTAGATCAGGTCGATGTACTTGAACCTATGATGAGTTCATACGGGGGTCGTCGCTCATTTGGCGGCCAAATAAGAACAGTAAAATGCTTCGAAGACAATGGATTGATTAAACAGCTTGCACAAGAAAATGGTGAAGGCTGCGTCATGCTCATTGATGGTGGCGGTTCATTACGCCGTGCATTAGTGGATTCTGATATCGCAACATTGGCTTGTGAAAACAACTGGGAAGGTTTGGTTGTTTACGGTTGTGTCCGCGATGTTGATCTTCTTGATGAAATCGAAATTGGCATACAAGCCATTGCATCCATCCCTGTTTCTGCAGATACACAAGGCATTGGTGATACTGACATTCCTGTCAATTTTGGGGGTGTAACCTTTATCCCTGAAGACCATATTTATGCAGACAGTACCGGTGTTATTCTCTCTCAAGAGCCAATCGATATTGAATAACCGCACCCAAAAAAACCACCTCGAAAATGGAGGTGGCTTACTAAAAAGAAATAAGAAAAACCTCTCGGATTTACTTTTTTATTCTATTTCTTCAATTTTACCTAACAAGTTACGAATACGTTCTTGCCACGCTTCATGATCAAGACGCAAACGCTCATTTTCTTTATCTAATGTATCGCGATTTTCACGAAATGCCTCTGACTCAAGCCCCAAAGTATCATTCTTTTCTTTTAACTCTTCAATTTCCAGTTGTAAAAGAGAAATAGTATCCACTGCCAACTGAACTTTAGTTTCAAGCTTTTCTAGAATTTCTATCGACATCAAAATCACCTTTTTAAAATTATCCAAGCGCTTTGCGCAGTTTTCTCTAAGGTATCACAAATAAGACCTGAAACCTCACTTGTTCCTAAAAGCTCTATTCTAACGGTGCATGACTTTGCTCGCACCTTTCAAATAAGTATTTGCAACTCAAACGAACAAAAAAAAAACAAATGAGCATTAAATTTCGACTCAAATAAGAAGATAATATTGTTTTTAATTAATCTTCATTTTAAAAGCAATATATACCCAAAGGAATTGAAGATGCGTGTAGGCGGCAAGCAAACGAAGCCCCTGAGCATAGCGGTACTATGTGATTGGGCTGAGAGAGTGCAGCCAACAACCACGCAACTTCAAAGGCGACGGGTATACCCAAGAGACTTAAAAATGCAGCCAGGCGCCAGAGAAATGCTCCCCATCCCATTCCCCCCTTAACCCAATATTGAACAAAAAGCGTCACTGAAAACACAAGGTAATTTTTCGATATCCCAAGATATTGGACGTTGCAGCTCACCTGCAAAAACGCAAAGCGCCTGAGCATAAGTGCTCTATACACAAGACACTTGAAGATGCGCGCCAGCGGCAAACGACTGAAGGCCCTGACCATAGTTCTACTTTGTCATTGGCCTGAGCGAGAGCTGCCAACACACACGCAACTTCAAGCCGACGGGTATATTGAGGGAATATGATCTGTGGCTTAACGCATTCCACAATCGCTTGATATTTTTGACAAATAGTCATAAGTCTTAGAGCAATATTCATGCAAAAATACACCCTTGATCCATTAAACAAAAAGGCATTCATTCCTCTATCGCAATCTCACAATCCCAGAAGTGCATTTTGAATAGAAATTCGGCAATTATTTAAATATGATGACCAAAAGGACACTCTCAATGATCACATTGGCCCAACAGATCGCAGCCATTAAAATTATTCCAATCATTACCCTCGAGCATGCACAAGATATTATTCCTTTAGCTAAGACGCTGATAGAAAATGACTTAAACATAGCTGAAATCACTTTCCGATCAAACGCCGCCGTAGAAGGCATTCGTTTACTGCGAGAAGCACACCCCGACATGCTGATAGGAGCTGGTACGGTTCTCAATCGCGAACAAGCTATTATGGCCAAGAAGGCCGGAGCGAACTTTGTTGTATCACCCGGCTTTAACCCTAACACTGTGATTGCATGCCAAGAAATAGGCATAGACATCATTCCGGGTGTCAATAACCCAACGACTATCGAGCTGGCTTTAGAAATGGGACTCACAACACTGAAGTTTTTCCCCGCAGAGGCATCCGGTGGCATCAATATGCTTAAAGCGCTCCTTGCACCTTATACCCAAGTAGAATTTATTCCCACAGGCGGCATCACGCAGGAAAATATCAAAGACTACCTTGCCATTGAAAGAGTGCTTGCCTGTGGTGGAAGCTGGATGGTGGAAAAGAGTTTAATTCAAGAAGGGCGTTGGGACGAGATTGGAAAACAGGTTAAATCGGCTGTCAACTTAAAAGGATAAACGTCACAAACAAGACACAATATTTTTATTTTCAATTACTTAAATGTATATTGTCTTGATGGCACCTCTAACTTAGCTCGCCAAAAAAATGAATCGGAGTGGATTGTTTTATTTCAACATCCATTTTTTAAAATGAATTTAAAATAAGATTTTTGTGTCGACACCCGAATTTAAAAATAGGTCTTCATGCCCTCCTTAACACAATTTAAATTTATTTTGATAAGAAACACTTTATTTGCGATACGCCTCAAGTGTTTTTTACTTCAACTTCCATTTCCGTTCATTTTTTCAGAATGATTCAAGTGTAAAATGCTTCATTCATAAAAACATCCTCACTAAAAAACAATTTGTTAATAAATGAAGGTACACAATGTCTGATTTACTTGATATAGAACAAATATTATCCACTCCGAATCTAACAACGCGCACAGAAGAAGACCTCCTGGGTCAACGTGAAGTCCCCATTGATGCCTATTATGGGATCCACACGTTACGTGCAATTGAAAACTTCAATATCTCTAAAAACACGATTTCAGATATTCCTGAATTCATTCGTGGCATGGTTTTCACTAAAAAAGCGGCTGCAATGGCCAACAAAGAATTGGGTGTGATCCCTTCTCAAGTTGCCGATTACATCATTCAAGCCTGTGATCTTATTTTGGAAACAGGAAAATGCATGGATCAATTTCCCTCTGATGTTTATCAAGGCGGTGCAGGAACTTCGGTCAACATGAATACAAACGAAGTCATTGCCAATCTTGCTCTTGAACTGATGGGAGAGAAAAAAGGTCACTATGAGATCATCAACCCAAATGACCATGTAAACAAAAGCCAGTCAACCAACTGTGCTTACCCAACAGGTTTTCGTGTCGCCGTTTATAACAGCATCTTAAAACTGGCTCACTCCATCACGCATTTGCAAAATGAATTTCATGAAAAAGCAAAAGCAAACAGCAAAATACTAAAAATGGGTCGCACTCAGCTTCAAGATGCCGTCCCCATGACCGTCGGACAAGAATTCAACGCATTTGCGACCTTATTAAAAGAAGAAACAAAAAATCTAAAATACACCGCTGAATTGCTGTTAGAAGTCAATCTTGGTGCAACAGCGATAGGAACCGGTCTCAATGCTGCTATTGGTTATCAGCAACTTGCTGTTCAACGCTTGGCTGATATCACAGGTCTCAATTGCACGCCAGCTGAAGATCTGATTGAAGCCACATCCGATTGTGGCGCTTATGTCATGGTGCACAGTGCCCTAAAACGCCTCGCGGTAAAACTTTCAAAAATTTGTAACGATTTACGTTTGTTGTCTTCTGGACCGCGTGCTGGTTTTAACGAAATAAACCTCCCTGAAATGCAAGCAGGATCCTCTATCATGCCTGCAAAAGTGAATCCCGTGATTCCAGAAGTGGTTAACCAAGTTTGCTTTAAAGTCATCGGCAATGACATCACTCTCACTTTGGCAGCAGAAGCAGGACAGCTTCAGCTCAACGTGATGGAACCCGTTATCGGACAAGCTTTATTTGAGTCGATTGATATTTTATCAAATGCCTGTATCAACCTTGCTGACAAGTGCGTCAGTGGGATCACCGTCAATAAAGAAGTTTGTGAAAACTTCGTTTTCAATTCAATTGGAATTGTAACCTACCTTAACCCGTACATTGGTCACCATGAAGGCGATATTGTCGGTAAAATTTGCGCTCAAACAGGAAAAAGCGTACGAGAAGTCGTACTGGAACGTGGCTTACTGACTGAAGTTGAACTGGATGATATTTTTTCCATTGAAAATTTAATGCATCCTCAATACAAAGCAAAACGTTTTAATTAAATAAAAAAGGGTTCATTTTGAACCCTTTAAAGGGATTTTTAAGGATATTTTTATGATCGCGATGGAATTATTCGTTGTACTTGCCTTTATATTTTTAGGGGCTCGTATTGGCGGTATAGGCATAGGTTTAGCGGGCGGAGCAGGCGTCATTGTTTTGTCCTTGTTTTTAGGTATGCCAACAAGCCAGGGTTACATCCCTGTTGATGTAATACTGATTATCATGTCTGTTATCACGGCCATATCAGCAATGCAAGTGGCTGGCGGAATGGATTGGTTGGTTGAAAAAGCAGAAAATTTCCTTCGTAGGAATCCAAAACAAATCACATTTTATGCCCCAATTGTGACCTATTTAATGACCTTGATGGCAGGAACAGGACACACTGCATTTTCAACACTGCCCGTGATTGCTGAAGTTGCTAAAGAGCAAGGGATCCGTCCTTCTCGTCCGCTTTCTATCGCGGTTGTTGCTTCTCAAATTGCCATTACAGCCTCTCCCATTTCAGCGGCTGTGGTCTTTTTTTCTGGCATTCTTGAGCCTTTTGGTATCAATTACCTCACTTTACTTTCTATTTGTATTCCCACGACCTTTGCCGCTTGCATGGTCGGTGCCTTTGTTGCCAATTTTATGGGCGCAGAGCTAAAAGATGATCCTGAGTATCAAAGCCGTCTTGCGAAAGGTCTTATCAAATTACAAGGCACAACAAAGCGCGAAATTGCCCCAACGGCCAAAAAAGCCACCTTTATTTTCATTGCCGCCATTGTGCTTGTTGTTGGCTATGCTGCTGCCATTTCAGACTCCATTGGCCTAATTGAAAATCCAGTTTTGGGCAGAAATGAAGCCATCATGACGTTCATGTTGGCCGCTGCAACGTTAATCGTTTTAACAACAGGCATTGACGCTGCAAAAATCCCTTCAGCTCCCACGTTTCGTTCTGGTATGACGGCATGCGTGTGTGTATTAGGCGTTGCATGGCTTGGAACCACGTTTGTTAACGGACATGTAAACGAAATCAAAGAAGTGGCGGGAACCTTACTCTCAGAACACCCTTGGATGCTTGCAATGGTGCTCTTTTTTGCTTCTATGTTACTGTATTCGCAAGGGGCGACCACTGTAGCACTCATGCCTGCAGCCCTTGCAATTGGTGTTGCACCATTAACCGCAATTGCTTCTTTTGCCGCCGTTAGCGCCTTATTTGTGCTTCCAACCTATCCAACGCTGCTGGCCGCCGTTGAAATGGATGACACAGGCTCAACCCGAATCGGTAATCTGGTCTTTAATCACCCCTTCTTTGTACCCGGTGTGGTGACCATTTGTACCGCAGTAGGCTTCGGTTTTATCATGGGCGAAATTGTTTTATAACGCTTAAAAGCCATTTCTCATTCCACCCCAATGACACTCCCCCTGTCATTGGGGTTCTTTTTTAATGCATTTTCTGAAAACCCATCAAGCGAGGGGTTAGAATGAATCAGATTCTCTGCCAACTTAAAAAACACTTAACCCGTTGAATTAAAAATCAATTTAAGATTATTAAGGGCTTTCGTTCTTACCACCTATCTTCAACTCCAAATATCTTGGCTATAAAGCAAATATCATTGACTGATAATGTGGCTTATTCCGTTTGGAATATCTCTAAATCGGTTTCCTTTATCCCATATCATCCACATATATTCACAGCTATCAGAGCCGCCGTTTACAAAGCGAGGCCGAGGAATGATCACCGGCGTCTTATTCGGGAAGCCTATTTCAGCCCAAAAATCAACTCTGCATTTTGAACCAAGAAAGTTCACTCTTTGTAAATAAGCAAGCGTGCCATTGGGAGCCAATTCAGAAAGGGATTTTCTCAAAAACTCAATCGTTAAGCTAAAAGGTGGATTGCTGATAATGACATCTTTTTGAGAAAATGAGGCGGTTAAATAGTCGACACCTTCATTGATTTCAGCCCAAAACTTTTGTTCTTCGGGTAAATCGATTCGGTCAAAAATATGACGAGAGCCTCTGCATGGCTCTAAAAAAGTGTCGTTTGATTTTAAGGTTAATTTGCTTAATAGAGCCTTTACTGTGGGAATCGGTGTAGGGTATTCATCTCTTGCGATTTTATTGCCAATCGTACTGCTCACTAAAACGTCCTTATTAATACTGAATTGAGGATTCAAAACGCGATTAAATCACACAGCCTGTCTATAAACATCACCTTACAGATCACCTTTGAAGCTGCCGGGGTGTTGGCTGCATCTTTATATATTTTGGGTATCGATTCTCTTTTTCTCGCTTTAAGTCTTTTTTCACAAACATCTTCGAAAGGCATTTTTAGCTACCCTGAGAGAATAAAGCAAGAAAAAAGAAAGGAGCTTTCTTTGAGCATAAAATCGAAATTTATTGTGGCTTTAGATCAAGGCACTACAAGCTCACGTGCGATCATATTTGATCATAACACCAAAATTATCGCTATTTCTCAACGCGAATTGAGTCAAATTTATCCTCGACCAAGTTGGGTTGAACACGATCCTATCGAAATTTATAACACCCAACACAGCGCATTACAGGATGTAATTAAAAAATCGGGTATTTCACCTGAAAACATTGCAGCAATCGGCATCGCAAACCAACGTGAAACCACCATTGTTTGGAATAAACACACAGGCAAACCTATATACAATGCCATTGTCTGGCAATGTCGCCGAACGGCAGATATTTGTGAACAATTAAAAAAAGAGGGTCATCAAGAATCAATTAAAGAAAAAACCGGGTTGGTTATCGACCCCTATTTTTCTGGCACAAAAATCAAATGGATCCTTGATAACGTAAAAGGCGCAAAAGAGCAGGCTGAAAACGGACATCTGTTATTTGGCACAGTTGAAACCTGGCTCATTTGGAAAATGACCCAAGGGCACGTCCACATCACTGATTTTACAAATGCCAGTCGTACCATGCTCTTCAATATAAATACCCGTCAATGGGACAAAACCCTGCTCGACATTCTCAAAATTCCCTTAAGCATGCTCCCCAAAGTGAAAGCCTCTTCTGGCGTTCATGGCGAAATAAAAATAGACAATAACAGCAAACTCAGAACACCTATTGCTGGAATCGTCGGAGATCAACAAGCGGCTTTATTTGGACAAACGTGTGTCGAGCCGGGGCAAACTAAAAACACATACGGCACAGGATGCTTTTTACTCATGAACACAGGGAAAAAGAAGGTGAGCTCTAAAAACAACCTTCTCACGACACTGGCATGCGATCGTCATGGCGATTGGGCTTTTGCTCTTGAAGGGTCTGTTTTTATGGGGGGCGCGTCTGTTCAATGGCTTCGAGATGAAATGCGTTTAATACGTCATGCAAAAGACTCTGAATACTACGCCACACAAGTGAAATCATCCGAAGGTATTTATGTCGTCCCTGCCTTTTCAGGCTTAGGAGCCCCTTATTGGGATCCCTATGCAAGAGGGACCATTCTTGGATTGACGCGATCCATAAATGCAAATCATATTATTCGTGCCACCTTAGAGAGCATTGCGTATCAATCTTTAGATGTGATTAAAGCGATGGAAGCCGATTCAGGCATCAAGCTTCCTCTTTTGAAAGTCGATGGAGGCGCAGTTTCAAACAATTTTTTAATGCAGTTTCAATCAGATATTATAAACACTCAAGTACAACGACTTAAAATAACAGAGCTCACAGCCCTTGGCGCGGCTTCTCTTGCAGGCTTGGCCATTGGTTTTTGGAAAGACATTGATGAAATAGAAAATAAAATACATATCGAGCGTGTTTTTCTTCCTTGTATTGATGATGGCAAACGAGAACGTCGCTATCAAGGCTGGCTGCGAGCCATTGAACGCGCCAAAGGCTGGGAATTATACTGAGCATTTTTCCAACAAAACTGCGATATAAAAACAAACTTTCGTTCTTTTTGTTATGCTAAAATCCGCGCAACACTGATGCCCTGCATACCCTTTTATTATGCAGAACAAATATTTACACCTCAACCACATGGAGATGAAATGAAACGCGACTTAGCGATAGCTTTTTCACGCATCACAGAAGGCGCAGCATTGGCCGGGCATAAATGGCTTGGACGCGGCGATAAGAATGCAGCAGACGGTGCCGCAGTTGAGGTCATGCGAATTTTGCTTAATCAAACCGAAATTAACGGCGAAATCGTAATTGGTGAAGGTGAAATAGATGAAGCGCCCATGCTTTATATTGGAGAAAAAGTAGGATCTGGTGGCGATTTAGTCGATATTGCAGTAGATCCTATCGAAGGCACGCGCATGACAGCAATGGGGCAATCCAATGCACTTGCAGTTTTAGCGGCCACTGAAAAAGGCTGCTTTTTAAAAGCGCCTGACATGTACATGGAAAAATTGGTGGTCGGTCCTTGCGCAAAAGGGACAATCAACATTGATTTACCTCTTTCAGAAAATTTGGTCAATATCGCACATGCACTGGGTAAACCCCTTAATGAACTTGTCGTCACCATCTTAGCAAAACCTCGCCACGATAAAATCATTGCAGACATGCAAGCTCAAGGGATCAAAGTGTTCGCCGTGCCTGACGGAGATGTTGCCGCCTCTGTTTTAACTTGTATGCCAGACAGCGAAGTGGATGTCATGTATGGCATTGGCGGAGCGCCGGAAGGTGTTATTTCTTCAGCGGTGATCCGCGCTCTAGGAGGGGACATGGAAGCCCGCTTACTGCCTCGCCATCAAGTGAAAGAAGACACGAAAGAAACGCGCTTATTGGGAGAGCAAGAAATCGCGCGTTGTCATGAAATGGGCATCAAAACCAATATACGTCTACAGCTTCACGATATGGCTCGCAGTGATAACGTCATTTTCTCGGCAACGGGAATAACGAAAGGCGATCTGTTAGAAGGGATCATGCGAAAAGGGAACATAGCCACAACGGAAACCTTATTAATTCGAGGTAAATGCCGCACAATTCGTCGCATACAATCAACCCACTACCTTGATAGAAAAGATGAAATAATTAAAGAAATCATCCTTTAAGTTCCTTTTTCTATACCCAACGTAATTGAAGATGCGCGCATTCGGCAAACGAGTAAAGGCCTTAGCATCGATATACTATCTGATTGGCCTGAGCGAAATCAGCCAGCACCCAGGCAATTTCAAAGGCGACGGGTATAAAAACAAAAAAGCCTCTCTGTGAGAGGCTTTTTGCATCTTAATTCTGTTATACCCAAAACACTTGAAAATGCGTGTAGGCAGCAAACGAGTGAAGGCCCTGAGCATAGATCTACTCTGTGACAGGCCTGAGCGAGAGCACCCAACACCCACGCAGTTTCAAAGGCGACGGGTAACGACTTCATGGAATGGGTATTATTCGGGATGTGTATTTGCAACTTTATTTTTAAAAAAGAGTAAAAATGGAATCAATAAAAAATAAGAAATAGTAATAAAACCAAATGTATAAACAAAAGCTAACATACTGGATTGCTCTTGCAATACATGTGTAATTCGCGCAATGAAAGCAGGCTCTGTTATTCCAATTTGTTGAGCGGCCGCAAATTGCTGAATGACAGGGTTGTCAGGTGTTACTCCCCCTCCCAAAGCATGCCATTCTTTTTGTTGCGTTTGACTGAAAAAGGTATTGAGTATGGATATCCCGAAAGAGCCACCCAACGTTCTACACAAATTAAAAATAACAGCCCCCCCGACCACTTGACTGGGCGAAAGTGTGGCATATGCAAGCTGACTTAAAGGGGCGAAAACCAACCCCATTCCCGCACCTTGAATGATGCTAGGGAACAATATCCATGAAATATCAATCTCCAACGAGTATTGCATCATTAAATAACTGCTCAAGCAGTTCAATAATAAACCGATAAAAATAAGCACTCTCGGGTTAAAACGATCAATAAATGGCGCGATGGAAAGAAGAACCAAGGCCGCAGCGATCCCTCTTGGAGCCATGACAAAACCCGTTGTTTCCACAGGGTAATTTAATAATTGTTCAAGCATCATGGGTTGCAATTGTGTAATGCCGAGCATCCCCATAGAAAACCCGCTCATGACAATGCAAGAAACAAAAAGATTTCGATCTTTAAGTAACCACATCGGCGCAATGTCACCACGAGTTCGAAAAGAGCGACGAATAAAAAATATCCAAGCGATCACCGCAATAACGGAAGAAAACAAAATGGTATTCGAAGAAAACCAACCGTCTTCATTTCCACGCTCAAGCACCATTTGCAAAAGTCCAATACCGATGGCCATACCAAAAACAAGAGGCCAATCAATGCTTGATTTACCGCGCCCATCAAGATGAACAAAAAGGTATAACAACAATAAACAACAAGCACCAATAGGCACATTAACATAAAAAATCCAACGCCAATCCATGTTTTCAGTGATAATTCCACCCACTGTCGGCCCCAAAATAGGCCCAAGCAAAATACCAACAGCAAACAATGCCATTGCTTTTCCACGCTCTTCCTTCGGATAAATTTCAACCATGATAGATTGCGATAAAGGAATAACGGCCGCACCAAATGCCCCTTGAAGCGTTCGAAAAACGACCATCTCCGTTAATGAATCCGCTTGACCACAAAGTGCCGAGGTTGTTATAAATCCTGCAACAGACACCAACAATAATCGTCGAACACCAATTTTTAAACTCAAGAAACTGGCAAGCGGTATACAGATAGCCTCAGCCATAGAGTACGAAGTTAATACCCAAGTGATCTGCTCAGATGTCACCCCCAAAGCCCCCATCATGTGGGGTAAAGAGACATTTGCAATCGTCATATCAAGCAAAACCATAATGGCAGAAAGCATGACGGTCAAAGTGATCATGGTGCGTACAGGCCCTGCAGGTAAAGCGCCTGTCGATAAAGCCCCTTGATTTAGCGTTTCGTCACTATTGCTTTGCATCAAAAGCAACCTCTAAAGATGAGGAATTAACCGTTACAGTTGCACTTGCACCAACACGAAACGCAGGTTGATCGCGTTTTCTTTCAATGCTCAATTTGACAGGAAAACGCTGCGGCACTTTTACCCAGTTCCCCGTTGCATTTTCAGGAGGGAGTAAAGAAAAAGAAGAACCGCTTGCGGGAGAAATTGCAATGACTTTGCCCTGAAAAGGGACTTCAGGATACATATCAAGCACAATACTGGCCGTCATACCGGGTTGAATATATTTTAAATGATCTTCTTTGTAATTTGCTTGAACCCAAAAAGAATCATCTTCAACCAATGGCATCATAGCTTGCGCAGGAGAGACAACACTTCCAGGGCGTACATTCACTTTGCCTAATCGGCCAGAAACAGGAGCCACAATTTCAGTGTAAGAAAGATTAATGCTCGCTTCTGATAAGGCCGCAGCGGCTTGTTTTACAGCAGGGGCTTCTTTTCCTGAGTGGCCTTGTTCATTGATTAATTGCAGCATATGAGAACGAGCCAAATCCAGATTATTTTTAGCCGCAGAAAGCTCTGCTTTTAAATCATTACCCGTTTGTTTTGAAAGAACGCCCTTTTTAACCAGCACCATATTACGTCGGTACTTTTCTTGTATATCTGAAAGTTTGGCGCTAGAGGATCTTATTTCAGCACTGGCTCCAACAATAGCGTCACTCGTTCCTTTATTTTGCGCTGCAGCACTTTCATAATCAGCTTGAGCTTGATCAAGGCGAGCTTGAAAAAGACCAGAAGAAATGCGGGCAATAACCATTCCTTTATCAACATGTTGAAAATCGCTTACATTCACCGCGCTCAATTTTCCATGGACTAGAGGTGCAATATAAAGGATATTTGCATGTACATATGCGTCGTCTGTTTGGGGGTATCTCTCTTGATAACGAATATACTCATATCCCAAACTGGCTAAGAGCACTCCTGCCGCAATAAACATCAATAAATTTCGAAAAAGAATCTTATTATTCTCAGCCATCTCCCCCTCCTCCAGCGCTTTATTTTTTAGGCTTTATAGGTACAAACAATATGAAAATGACGTTCATTAAAATTCAATCGGCACGCAAGTTCAGCTTGTCTGGATATAGTCTAGTTAGTTGGATTCTATTTTTTTAAGAGGTTATAAGATTGTTTGTTTTTTATTCATTTCTTCAAAAGAAGAGCCCCTTGTCTCAATGTTATGAACCCTATCTAAAAATATATATGCCTTGAAAAACAGTTTTATCCTTACTTACACAAGCAGAGCAATCTCCGTACCTTTGAATTTAAACACTTCCAACAAAAATGATTTATTCAATAAAAAGACAGTGGAACAATATCGAAACACATCCAAAGATTTCCATAATTTAAAAGATAAACTCAATGCATTAGCATATCTTAGAGGCTACAGATGGAGATATTCCCTCAGAGTCAAAGATCGCTCAAGAGAGTCGGTTCACTTATCAAAGAAATTCAAAACAATTTTCAGAAAACATAAAAAACGCATTAAATTTCAACAGCATCAAATCAATATATTAAACTTAAAGAATCAACCGTTTAGGAGGGTCTATGGGAACATGGATAAAAGCGGAAGTGATTGAAAACCGACATTGGAATCGAGATCTTTTTAGCTTGATTTTAAAGGCAGATATCGCGCCATTTTTGGCTGGGCAATTTACAAAACTTGGACTTGAAATTGACGGAAAACTGATCCAACGCGCTTATTCCTATGTCAATTCCCCCAACAGTAAATATCAAGAAATTTACGCTACACGTGTTGCGGATGGATTGCTCTCTCCTCGCCTTCATGCCCTTGAAGCAGGAGACAACTTGATGATAACCAAAGAAGCAAACGGATTCTTCACGCTAAATGAAATCCCACAAAGTGAACACCTCTGGATGATATCGACAGGGACGGCCATCGGACCTTTTCTTTCAATTTTGCATCAAAATGAAGTTTGGCAACGTTTTCGGAAGGTGGTTTTGGTGCATGGTGTTCGCTTTTCTGCTGATTTAAGTTATCAAGCCGAAATCAATATACTTAAATCAAAACACAAGGATCAAATCATTGTTCAACCTTTTGTAACACAAGAGCCAAACATTGAAGCATTATCAGGCAGAATCACTCATGCATTGAAAGACGGAATGCTAGAGCGCATTGTAGCTCTTCCCCTTGCTCCAGAACGAAGCCAAATCATGCTGTGCGGCAACCCACATATGGTTAAAGATGTGCGTCATTTACTCATTCAAAAAGGGTTCGAAAAAAATTTACGTCGTAAGCCTGGGCACATTACAACTGAGCAGTATTGGTAACCTTCAGCTTAAAGTAGGGGGAGATAACCCCCTTTTATCTCTCCCCCCTCCTCCCTTTCCGTTTAATTCTTATAAGTTAGAATCTCATTTACAGAACAAATCAAACAAGCTTCAAATCAAGGGCTTAATCAATAAATAAAAAATAAGTTCTTTTCAAAAATCTTAACAGTCTCAGTTATGAATCACCCTTCCACTGTTTTCGCTGGGTTTTGCGCATATATTCATACCCAAGTCATGAGCGACAACAGGAGTTATGCCATGAAAACCTTACCTTCATTTGACGAATTAAAAGCACTAGCAGAAAAGGATCCACAAGAACTTGAAATGCTTCGAATTGAAATGAGCGAAGCGTTTATTGCAACCGCAAGCAAAAGAATGCAACCTACCCTTAGGGCGCAACTTAGCCATATAAACAGAGTGATAGAAACGGGAAAAAACCCCAATCAAATAAATGTATTGCTAATGAAAGAGCTCATCAAAAAATTCAGTCACTTCTCAACAGCACTCAATAATCCAGAATCAATGACAAATAAAACAGCAAGCGTTACAACATTACAACCGCGATCAAACCTCCAAAAAATGACGACAGGAAATTAATTTTACATCCATTAAAGAAGTGGAATAATCCACTTCTTTTTTCAACCCTATTTTAATTTTCTTTCTCTAAATGAAACCCTTCCCATCCTTCGCTCCGCACCATGTATCGATTTATTACAACTTACCTTTGAAATTCAAATTGAAAACACCGTTTTTCCCGCAGCGTCGGCTCTAATACCCATTCCATTCCATTACACAACCAGTCAGACATTGCGCCGGAAAAACCACTGAGAACCAGGCGTGAATTGTCGATAACGAGTTATTCTAATTGAGAAATTCATAACGATGTTATCGGTGATTTTAACAAGCAAAAATGATCAAATGTTTAATGGGATTGCTATAAGTCCATCTCTTTAGGCGCTCAAGCAAGGGTGTGACAAAAATCAATATTATTTTTCATAAGTGAGGAATGTTCGTTTTCCTTAGATTGCAGCAATCCATATTAAAGCCATCCCTATCTATTGATTAGAAAAGAGCAAAAATCACAATTAACCATTTGTTATAATTAAAAAAACATAATTTTTGCGTTTAATGCATTTTTACGTCCCAAAAAATAAAATCCCTTACCTCTTGACTTCCTACCTAACATACGGTTAGGTGAGTTCCAAAATTTTCTCTAAACCCGTTTGAAATTAAAAGATAAGTGCTTTTAATAGCATCGGAATCATGAGGAATTTGATATTGAGAACGAAATACTTTTCTTAAAAGCCTCGAGATGAAGGCAATGCTTCGATAATTTGATCGAGAAAAAACCATCACTGAAAATTTGTTATTCACATTTGGTCTTAAAACGAGTACAACGTTCAAGATTCCAGCATTGAACAGCCCTTGTTAAATACTTTGGCTGATATTAAAAATTACATTTTGGAGAAATTTTATGCGTCGTCCTTTAATTATGGGAAACTGGAAATTAAATGGCAATAAAGCTGTGGTCACAAGTCTTATAAAAGATTTAGACGCTCAATTAGTTGGTATCGAGGGTGTGGATGTCGCGATTGCACCTCCTGTAATGTACCTTGATATCGCAGAAAAACAAATAAATGAACTCCAAAGCAAGATCATACTTGGTGCTCAAAACGTTGACATTAATCTCAACGGTGCCTTCACTGGTGACATCTCTCCTGAAATGCTGAAAGATTTTGGTGCGACTCATATTATTATTGGCCACTCAGAACGCCGTGAATATCATCAAGAATCAGACGATTCTGTTGCTAAAAAACTGGCAGTACTAAAAGAGCAAGGCCTAACACCCGTTATTTGTATCGGTGAATCTGAAGCCCAAAATGAAGCGGGAGAAACCCTCGCAGTTTGTGCACGTCAACTTGACGCCATCATCAATGCCCAAGGCGTTGAAGCTTTTGACGGTGTCATTATCGCATACGAACCTATCTGGGCTATCGGTACTGGCAAAGCTGCAACTGCAGATGATGCACAACGTATTCACGCAGGGATCCGTTCACATATCGCTCAGAAAAGTGACACTATCGCGAAAAAAATCATAATCCAATACGGGGGTTCTGTTAAACCTGAAAACGCTGCAACTTATTTTATGCAACCTGACATTGATGGTGCATTGGTAGGAGGTGCATCATTAAACGCTACTGATTTTGCATCCATTGTCCAAGCTGCGGCGAAAATGAAGAACTGATCAAATATTCAGTTTCAAATAAACAAAAGGTGAAGAGTTTACTTCACCTTTTTTATCGACCCTTCTTTGTCTTGCCCTCTGTGCACCTTTATCCGATTTAGGTATATACTGCTTTTTTTTTAACGTTGACGAATTGATCATCATGTTTCACATTGCCCTTCACGAACCCAAAATCCCTCAAAACACGGGAAATATCATTCGAATTTCAGCAAATACAGGCTGTAAGCTTCATCTTATTGAACCACTTGGATTTGATTTTGAAGAAAAAAAACTTCGCCGCGCAGGATTAGACTACAAAAGCCTAACAAACGTCATCCGTTATCCAAATTATCAAGCATTCCTCGAATCTATGGGGGAATGCCGAATATTTGCGTGCACAACAAAAGGAAGTCGACCACATTCTGATGTTCAATTTAAAGATGGGGATGTTTTTTTATTTGGTTCTGAAACAACAGGACTGCCGGAAGAAATCCGTGAGAGTTTTACTCCAGAACGCCGAATTAGAGTTCCAATGATGCCATCCAGCCGCAGCTTAAACCTTGCCAATTCAGTTTCTGTCATTTGCTATGAAGCTTGGCGTCAAAATGACTATTTAGGCGGGATTTAAATCCCATATTTAATGTTCAATCAAGGTTGTTAAAGGCTTAAACAGTGAATCGCCTTCGTTTTCTATCTAGGCGCGCTATATCCGTCACCGTTGAAAAACAGCCCTACTGGCGAGGCCCTAATACCAATTCCATTAAGTAGTTAGTCAAAAATTGCGCCACAAAAATCACTGAGAACAAGGCAGTGAATTGTCGATAACGCGTTATTCTAATTGAAAAATTCATAAGGATGTTATCAATGATTTTAACAAGCAAAAATGATCAAATGTTTAATGGGATTGGCATAAAGCCCAATCACAAACTCCATCTGCGCCCAACGACTTTTCACCTTGCAGCCTCGCTGCATTTTCAGATATCTTGAATAATATTCCTAAAGGACTGGAAATTTTAAGCACAAAAAAACAGGCATGAAGCCTGCTTTTCTTTGCGTTAATCCAGACTATCTATCCTGACCAACTGAAGACTGCAAGCTCAACGTTATTTCATTTAGTTTACCCATCGCAGCAACAAGATTGGCAACCTCGCGCGCGCTCTCGCTTGCCATTTCACTGATCCTATTTACATTTATATTTACTTCCTCAACAACCCCACTTTGTTGCTCCGCAGCACTGGCGACTTGAAAGTTCATGTCAGTGACTCTTGTTGTCGCATTGCTTGCTTGAGAAAGATAATCAGCAGATTGAGATGATAACTCAATCGTTTTATCTCCCATTTCACAGCTTTTCCCCATTGTTTCTACCGCGTCTTTTGTCACACTGCTCAGTTGAGCAATCATGCTTTCAATTTCTGAAGTCGAGTCATGGGTTCTTTGAGCTAAACTTCGAACTTCATCCGCGACCACGGCAAATCCTCGTCCCTGTTCACCCGCCCGAGCAGCTTCAATCGCAGCATTTAAAGCCAGTAAATTTGTTTGCTCAGCAATCCCTTTAATTACATCAAGAACAGAGGCAATATTCGTGCTGTTCTTTTCAAGTTCAGCCAATGCAGCACTGCTAAGAGTTAAACTTTCAATCAATTGATTCATTTGGCTCATTGCCTCTTGATTCACCCGTAAGCTCTCTGAAGATTGATTGGATGCACTTTCCGTTGCTTCTTGCGTTAAAGAGGCATTATTAGCAATTTTTTGAGCTGTCGCTGACATTTCATTTACCGCTTTTGAAACCAACATGATCTCTGAACTCTGGGCATCGCTGTTCTTTTTCACGGCACCTGATGCCATATTCAAAGCTTTTACTGCATTGCTAACATCATGAGCCACTTTCCCTATCATGGTATTGGTACTTTGACGTGTGCCTTCCATGTTTCGTTGTAAATCACCGATAATGCCAGGCTCATCGGTCACAATTCTTTGACTGAAATCACCATTTGCTTGTGTTAAAAGAGCCTCAGAGACTTTATTCAAGCCAGCATAAATACGTTTTAGAATAATATTTGACATCACAATGGCAATAATCAATGCCACAAGAGCCCCTATGAACACCACTTTTTCTAGGCTTGCTGTTTCATGCTCAATACTGCTGACCGCTTCTTTTGTAAACTCTCCAATTTCATCTAATAAATGTTCAACCTGCTTTGTTGTAGAGATGGCCTTTTCTATTACGACCTTATCAAGTTCTTCTGCATTTTGAAAACGTCCCTCTTCTAGGGCAATAAAGATATCATTGACATTATCGACCCATGCTTGATGATTCTTGGAAATCTCATTGAGTTCTTCAGAAAATGACTGAAAATAGACCTTTTCTTCTTCAGAGCTGCTCATTTCTATGATATTGGAAATTATGCTTCCAATTACACCCCATTCTTTCTTTATTAAAGTGCTATACAAATTAATGCCATTTTTCTCTTTCGTATAATTTTCCTGATTTTCCGAACTTTCATAAGAATTAAGAGCAAACCTAAAGGCTCTGTTGTAATGGATACGCTGTTCTAATTGATGCTCTGTTGCCTTTGTTAATGCGATCGTTAAAGGAAGATCTCGCTTTGCCACTGCGGTAATATGCTCTTCAGTAAACATCAATTGTATAAAGACAAACGCAGCAACAATAACTTGGATTCCACACACCAGCACAACAAACATCGTAAGCCTTTGCTTAATTGTCATTGATGAAGACATAAACGTATTTCTCCTTAAAAACGCAATAAATATCAACGATAAAAACACTTACATAAACTGATGCAAGTAATTATTAAATATTAGTCATGCGTTTTGAAATTGAGACATTTAAGGTCGATTTATTATTTATTTATATGTACAAGCCTCTTGAAATTCCCTGTATACCCAAAGGAATTGAAGATGCGCGCCTGCTGTAAATGAGTGAAGCGCCTGAGCATAGCCTGACTATCTGATTGGGCAGAACGAGCGCTGCTAACACCCACGCAGCTTCAAAGGCGACGGGTATATACCCAAAGTAATTGAAGATGCGTGTAGACAGCAAACGAGTGAAGACCCAGAGCATAGATCTACTCTGTGATTGGCC
>CAMRDW010000010.1 GCA_947041315.1 uncultured Enterovibrio sp. | reverse complement strand
TTTTTGATTTTTGATTAGGCTATATTCGTCGTTTCGCATCATATATCGATTTATTACAATTTACCTTTGAAACTCAAACTGAAAACACTGTTTTTCACATAACGTCACCTGTGGGGCTAGATTTTTAGGCCGTCAAGTAATTGAATGACTAAAAATCAATCTTATTCTTTCTTAGTGAGGCATCTCAAGTATTTAATCTTAGTATTCATAGATTCCATTCTTTTCTTTCCATCATAGTTAAATTTTTGTACATTAAAATTACGCGTCACAGACCGAGTTTCATTGAAATTCCTCTGCGTATTCCTCTCTGTCTCCTCAGCAAATTCCTCTGTTCCTAAAGACATTTTCTCTATTTGAAGATAGAAGGCCATCATGGTTTTATGCTGAGATACTGTATTTTTTCCGTTAATAAAGTCTGAATATCCTATGTTCATTGCTCTTATTATGACAAAGAGACTTTCTACTTTAGTGCCTGTCTCCTCATTATTCGGATTTCCAAGCCGAAGACATTCAGCCAAAATCATTTCCCTCGTTGGGGGCTCGGGTAATGCCACTCCAAAATACGGGCTCGCCAAAAACGACTGCGCCTCTTTATATAAGCTATTTCTCTCAGAAGAAGGACATTCTTCAAGCAGAATTTTTAAAGATGCTTTTAAATCTAAGGAAGTGAGATCAATACTTTTCTCTGTAGAAGGCGTCTCTACTTCTTGAGATTCTACCTCTTCAAAATCGACTCCAGACCCTAACGGGCTTTTCTTCTTTTTTGTTAAAGGCTCTCTGGTCTCATTATCTTTGGCATTTTCTATACCGACGAAGTAACATTTCTTTACCTTCGATAAAGAGGGCGTCGAGCTAATGCCCTTAATGTCAGGATGAGAGGTTAACATAGAAGAGATATCTTGTTTCTCTTGTTCTGCACTGGGAACATCTTTTGATTTATATTTTGCAGAGAGTGAGGCGAGATCAATCTTTGGTCTTACTGTTGGTTTTGAGTGTTTGGTCTCTTCTTCATCCGATGAGGATATTATGCTTTTTTCCTTCTGTGTTAATAAGGTTTCGGTGGTATTAGAAACGCATTTAACCATGGGCCTTGTCGGATTATAAATTACAGAACTCATAACACGCATCATCCGTCCTACGGCATTAATAACAAAACTCAATGGATTACCTTTAATTCAACATTTAACGTTAAGGAATAAATGACCTGCCAATTAATCTATTTCATAAAAATGAAAAACTATATTCGTCATTTCCCATCCCACCTCGTTTTTTTTAAATCTGCTGTTTAAATTAAAATTGAAAGGCAAATTTTTCACGCAGCGTCGCGTTTAAGTCCGGATTAATAACCAGAATTTTACAATACCGCCTAGAAAAAAATATTATTTGCCCACGTTCGGCGTATTGGATATATTTCTAAACTAATTGAAGATCCGCGCCTGCAGCAAGCGGGTGAAGCCCCTGAGCATAGAAGGACGATATGATTGGGCGCAGCCAGTGTAGCCAACACCCACGCACCGTCAAAAACAACGGGTATAGCGCGAATACCTTCACGCTATTTATTTAAAGTTCATAAATTAACTTATTTCTAGATCTTCAAAACTTTTCACAAGATCATCAAGGGCTTTCATCTGCAATAAAAAAGGTTCTAGCATACTGAGAGGCAACGCAGAAGGTCCATCACACGGCGCATTGTCAGGGGTTGGATGCGCTTCAATAAACAAGCCTGCAATTTTCGTCCCTAAACCCGCTCTTGCGAGATCCAACGTTTGTGCACGGCGTCCACCAGAAGCCGCCCCCAAAGGGTCTCTGCATTGCAAAGAATGAGTGACATCAAAAATAACAGGGCTGCCTTTGCTTGCTTTTTTCATCACATCAAAACCGAGCATGTCTACCACGAGATTGTCGTATCCCATGCAACTTCCACGTTCACATAAAATAACACGCTCATTGCCGCACTCTGCAAATTTTTCAACGATATTCCCTACCTGACCGGGGCTCATAAATTGCGGTTTTTTTACATTAATAACAGCGCCCGTCTTAGCCAAAGCTTCCACTAAATCGGTTTGGCGCGCAAGAAAAGCAGGCAGCTGGATCACATCAACCACTTCAGAAACAGGTTGAGCTTGTAGCATTTCATGCACGTCCGTGATCACTTTTACTCCAAAGGTCTTTTTCAACTCTTGGAAGATTTTCATGCCTTCATCCAACCCCGGTCCACGGTATGAATGAACTGAAGAACGATTGGCTTTATCAAATGAGGCTTTAAATACGAAGGGGATCCCAAGCTTTTGCGTCACTTCAACGTAATGCTCGCACACTTGCATCGCCAAATCTCGTGATTCCAACACATTCATTCCAGCAAAAAGGACAAAGGGTTTGTCATTTGCCACTTGAATATCACCAATATGAACCGTTTTTTGTGTTGCCATTGTATTCTGATTTCCTGATCAATGAAAAATGGGCGCTTCAGCCGTCAATACTTCTACTTGCAGTCTTAATAATTCTGCTGCGGGATCATTTGGACACTGAGATATAAAATATTCATAGTCTTCTGCGGCAGCCCAGGCACATTCAAGCTGTTGAAATATATAGCCTCTGTCTCTTATTTCATAAGGATCGTCAGGGGTAAATGTCAAAGCAAGCTCGCTGCAGCGCAGAGCCAAACCATAATTTTCTTCCCTTAATAAAGCACTTTTGATCACCGCAAGCCAACGTCCAATTAAATTCGGATTGTCCGTTTCACTTAAATGTTCAGGTAACAACTGCGCCAAAGGACCGTCTTTTCCTACCATCCAGCCCCGTAAAATACGCTCAGTGATGAATTCACCATTAAAGGGATCCATGTATTCTGTTTCTTTATGCGTCCAATTGAGACGAAGGATCAGCTGAGAAGGAAAACCCACCGCTTGCATGGGTAAATGAAGGCGTTGAGCCAAAAACAAAAAAATGGCCCCCATACTTACAGGGATCCCTTTTCTTCTTTTTAATACTTTTTCGAGGAAGGTATTATCTGAAGAGTAATACTGTTCAAAATCCCCTTTAAAGCCCCATTCACCATAAAAGAGTCGAATCAAGCCTTCAAGACGGCACTCATCATCGTTTTCTTGTATTAACAGGTGTTCAGCCTTTTTTGCTAAGGCTTCAAGTTCAATACGAACCCAATCGACAGAGGTTGAAGGATCGATGATAAGATTAAGGGCCAATGCACCTTCAACTAAAGAAACTTTATCTAATTCCTGATCTGTAAACGCGATCATTTTTTACCCCAATAACTGTGGTGTTTTGCTCATCGCAAGATGCGCACCAGCATAAACCCAACCTAAGGCGCCCAAAAAAGCAAAAATCCTAAATAAAGTGCCATGACTGTAGTGAAGCGTTACATAACCCAAAACAATGTAAGCTAAAACACACATTAATTTTTCAGTCATCCAAACGCCATAGGAAGTGAATGGAGTAAAACCCGTCATAAATATCAAACCAACACCGGTTGCAATAAGAAAACTGTCAACAATGTGTGGCACGATTTTTATCCATTTCGCTTTAAGCCAGGGACTATTTTTCATTAATAACACGAAACGAAAAACAAACAAGGCCACACTCAAAACAATCAACAATAAATGAAAATGTTTTAATTGGACGTAGATCATTTGCTTTTCCTTTTTAATGGTTTAACTTTCCACATGATGAATATCAATTTATTTTCTTTTTCATTTCAAGCGTAAGATACAGAACATCAATACAAAGAGACCCTTTGCTTTTAAAGCAAAAGACGCCCCACAGTAACGCGATCATGGCCGGAGTCATCTTGCAAGGTTTCAACCTCTGCAAATCCCGAGGCCAAGAAAAGTTCACGAACACAATCTCCTTGATTGTACCCATGCTCAATGAGAAGCCATCCCTTATCCTGTAGATAAGCCGTGCTCTGCGTACAAATGTGACGAATATCCGCTAAACCGTTTTCATCTGAAATCAAAGCGCTTTGAGGCTCAAACCGAACATCTCCCTGAAGTAAATGAGGGTCTTGCGGATCAATGTAAGGAGGATTACTCACTATCATACTAAAATTTTTCGAAAAAATGCCCTCAAACCAATTACTTTGCACAAAATGGACATTTTCAATCTCATTTTCAATCGCATTGCGCTTCGCAAGAGCCACCGCGTCATGCCGAATGTCGACGCCGAGCACCTGGATCTCTTCACGCTCTTTGGCCAAAGCCAAAGCGATGGCGCCTGTACCCGTCCCAAGATCCAACACAGTGCATTTGTTTTTAGGTAAGCGGGTTAAAGCAAATTCAACCAAAGATTCAGTGTCAGGACGCGGGATCAAGGTGCTCGGTTCAACATGAAGACGCAGAGACCAAAAATCACGATAACCCATGATATAAGCAATCGGCTCCCCTTTCTGGCGACGTTCAACCAAGGCATTAAACAAAGAGGTTTCTTCAATTGAAAGGGATTTTTCAGGCCAGGTATAAAGATAACTACTTGGTTTATCAAGAACATGACACAATAAAAAAACCGCATCGATTCTTGACGACGGGCTCTTTACCGCATCAAACAAACGCGTTGCATGCTGCAACGCTTGTTCGAGAGTCAAAGACATCAATATTGCTCAGCCAAAGCGGCCAATTGATCTGCTTGAAATTCAGAATTAATCGGCTGAATTAAGGCGTCTAAATCGCCTTCCATGACCTCCGCTAAACGATAAACCGTCAAATTAATTCGATGATCTGAAACACGACTTTGTGGGTAATTGTAAGTGCGTATACGATCAGACCGATCCCCTGAGCCTAAAAGATCTCGACGTGTCGTTGCTTGCTCTGCGGCACGTTTTGCCGCCTCTGCTTTGATCAATCGTGCAGCCAATACCGACATGGCTTTGGCCTTATTTTTATGTTGAGAGCGTTCATCCTGACATTCAACCACCGTGCCGGTTGGCAAGTGAGTGATCCGCACAGCAGAGTCTGTGGTATTGACGTGCTGCCCACCCGCACCAGACGAGCGAAAAGTGTCAATTTTCAAATCCACCGGATTGATGTCTGGCACTTGCGCTTCTGGAATTTCAGGTAAAATAGCAATAGTGCATGCAGAGGTATGCACGCGCCCTTGAGACTCCGTTGCCGGAACACGCTGTACACGATGCCCACCCGACTCAAATTTTAAAACGCCATACACGCCGTCGCCTTTGACTTTTGCGATCATTTCTTTATAGCCACCATGATCGCCATGCTGGGCATTGATCACTTCAACTCGCCAGCCTTTAGACTCAGCAAAACGACTGTACATTCTAAAAAGATCCCCAGCAAAAATAGCCGCTTCATCGCCGCCAGCTCCTGCTCGAATTTCAAGAAAACAAGCGCGTTCATCATTCGGATCTTTAGGAATGAGCAAAACCTGAAGGGCGTCATTCAAAAGAGCGATTTGCTCTTTGGCCGCCTTGATTTCTTCTTGAGCCATTTCACGCAGTTCAGGATCGTTTTCGTTTGCCATTTCAAGGGCTTCTGTCAAATCATTCTGCGCTTGTTTGTACTCGTTAAAACAATGGACGACCGATTCTAACTGACTGTATTCCTTAGATAAAGATCGAAATAAATCTTGATTGGCCATCACGCTGGAAGAGCCCAGCAAATGTTGTACTTCTTCATAACGCTCAGAGAGCGATTCGAGCTTTGCAAGAATAGAGGATTTCATCGTTTATCTTAAAACTATTTAAGGGGATTCAAACCTAAACTCTGGCGCAAAGTATCCAAGGTACGCTCATCACCTTGTGATGCGGCATCTTGCATTGCCTGAGTCGGTAAATGAATCAACTTATTGGTCAATTTATTGCTCATCTCCACCAGCACTTTCATCGGATCAGCTCCGTTTGAAATCGCCTGCAAACTTTTATTCAACAGGGCTTCTTTAAGTGCTTCTGATTGAGCTCGATATTGTTTAATGCTTTTTACCGCTTCCAAAGAACGCATCCAGCCCATAAAAGCATGACTTTCTTCTTCAACAATGGCCTCCGCCAACACCGCTTCTGCTTTTCGTTGTTTAAGGTTGTGCCCAATGATCGAATGTAAATCATCCACGGTGTAAAGATAAGCGTCATTTAATGCCCCGACTTCTTGTTCAATATCACGAGGAACTGCGATATCAATCAATAACATAGGTTGATAACGACGCATTTTTAAGGCTTTTTCTACCATGCCCTTACCGATAATGGGCAAGGGTGCTGCTGTGGAGCTTATCACAATATCTGCTTTATACATGTGCTCAGGAATCTCTTCAAGAGAGATGATCTGGGCACCACAGGTTTCTGCAATCGGTTTCGCCCGCGCATGGGTTCGGTTCGCCACGATAATATTTTTACATTTGTGTTCATAAAGGTGTTTTGCAACCAGCTCAATGGTTTCTCCTGCTCCAATCAACAAGGCTGTGGCGGTCTCTAAAGACTCAAAAATCTGCCGAGCAAGAGAACAGGCCGCAAAAGCCACAGAAACAGCATGCGCCCCAATATTGGTTTCAGTTCGTGCGCGTTTCGCCACTGTAAAGGTTTTTTGAAATAATCTATCTAAAGCGCCATGCATCACATTGCATCTTATGGACTCTCCATACGCTTTTTTCACTTGACCTAAAATTTGAGGTTCACCCAAAACCAAGGAGTCCAAGCCGCACGCAACACGCATTAAATGCAGGGCTAAAGCAAGGTCAAAATGAGAATAAAGGCAAGACAGAAGCTTATCAGACTCGACATGGTGGAAGGAGCACAGCCAATCCACTAAAAAAGCCGTGTCTGCAACATCGTGATCACAATAAATTTCAGTGCGATTACACGTCGATATGATGGCAACGCTTCGCACCCCTTGTTTGTCTTTTAATTGACAAAGTGCATCATGCAATTGTTGCTGTGAAAAAGCCACTTTTTCACGTACATCAACTGACGCCGTTTTATGATTAATTCCTAAAACAAACAAGCTCATTTAAAAAAAATTACCAACACTCTTGGACACATTCGAGTTTAACATTTTACGTTATGCCCACTTCGAATAAAAGAGAACATTGATTCGTGAGTCACAGGAATAATGCGTTCTGTGATTGCGTCATCCCAAAATGGCGTTTTTTAGACCTTTTTCTTCATTTTACAAAGCCTTGATAAAATATTTTTTCTTAAAAAAGGCATCTCATGGCGATGTTCTCTTTTTATGCCGCTTTCAATGATTCCCCCTATCGACACATTAAAAAAGAAAAAACATTAAAAAATTAGGTTATTTCACATTTAATTTACCATTAAATTTCAATGAGATATGCGAACCTCCTTTTTTTAGACTCCGCCTTGATCACACTTGTCATCATTGCGTATTTCTTTCTATGTGTCTCCCTTTATGATGTCGTTTTCCTTCACCGTACTCAATCTCTTTCATAAATTGAATGCATTGTTTTATTGGTGGTCGCTTTTCCCCAAAAAAAACTCAATTTTGGAGCCGTTTTAATGAAACCTAAAAGTAAAACCACCCTCTGGGAATTTTTACAAAGCCTCGGGAAAACCTTTATGTTGCCCGTGGCCCTCTTGGCCTTTTCTGGGATCTTGCTCGGCATTGGAAGCTCTTTATCCAGCGCGGGCCTACGGGAAGCTTTGCCTTTTTTAAATCATTCCTGGCTGCAATATCTTTTTCTGTGGATGAGCAAGATTGGCATGGTCGCCTTCATCTTCTTGCCCGTCATGTTTGCCATTTCAATCCCCTTAGGGCTTGCCCGAGAAGAAAAAGGGGTTGCTGCATTTTCTGGTTTTGTCGGCTACGCGGCGTTTAATCTGGCCATCAACTTTTTCTTGACCGTAAACGGGATATTAGAAAATGAAGCTTCGCGTAGCGCGTATGGCGTTAAAAATATCATTGGCATTGAGTCGATTGATACAGGCATTTTAGGCGCGGTGATGGTAGGGATCATCGTTGGGAAATTGCATGAACGCTTTTATACCATAAAGATGCCGGATGCCTTGGCCTTTTTTGGTGGCGCGCGTTTTGTACCGATTATTTCATCGCTTTTCTTAGGATTAATCGGCGTTTTAATCCCCTTTATATGGCCTTATTTTGCCGCCGGGATCAATGGGGTCGGAAGCATGATTTCAAGTGCAGGCGCCTTTGGGCCTTTCTTGTTTGGCATGAGTGAGCGTTTGCTTCTTCCTATTGGTCTGCACCACATTTTAGTCGCTTTAGTGCGATTTACCGAAGCCGGTGGGACTTTGGTTGTCTGCAATGAAACCATTTCTGGCGCATTAAACATCTTTTATGCAGAGCTTGCCTGCGAAAATACAAAATCATTTAATCCTGAAGTGACCGCGTTTTTATCTCAAGGTAAAATGCCCGCCTTTCTCGGTGGATTACCCGGCGCGGCCTTGGCCATGTACCACTGCGCAAAACCTGAAAACCAACATAAAATCAAAGCACTTTTAATTTCAGCTGTCGTCGCATGTATCGTGGGTGGGATCACCGAACCTTTAGAGTTTTTATTCTTGTTCGTCGCCCCTGTTTTGTATGTCATGCACGCCCTTTTAACTGGGTTAGGATTTATGGTAATGGGCTTGTTGGATGTTACCATAGGCAACACCGACGGCAATATTATCGATTTCTTGGTCTTTGGTGTTTTACAAGGTACAGGAACCAAATGGTATTTAGTGCCTCTCGTTTCTCTTTTATGGTTTGCTGTTTATTACGGCCTCTTTAAATTTACCATCCTCAAATTTGATTTAAAAACGCCAGGACGTGAAACCGATACAGTGCAGTTGGACGGTGAATTAGAAGCGGCCTTTATTCAAGACTCAGGAAAAGGCGGCGCCATATTGGCGGCTTTGGGTGGGAAAGAAAATATTCTCTCTCTCGACAATTGCATCACACGATTGCGTATTTCCGTTGAAGACATGGAGAAGGTAGACGCCGCCAAACTCAAGTCCTACGGTGCACTCGGCGTCATCAAATTAGACGCACATAACTTGCAAGTGGTCATCGGAACGCAAGTACATTTAGTGAAAAATGAAATGCAAGCTTTAATCAGCGCGCATTGATTATTTTATATCCTAAGTAATTGAAGATGCGTGCAGACACCAAGCAAGTGAAGCCCTTGAGCATACATAGACTCTGTGATTGGGCGCAGCGAGCTTGGGCAACGCCACCCAGCCTCAAAGGCAAAGGATATATACCCAAAAAGAATCGACGATGCAGGCGAGCCACAAAGACGAAAAGCCTCTCATCATCGATTCAAGATCTGATTAGACGTTGAGAACGCAGCCCGCCCTGCAATATCAATGGGTCTATTGCTTTGCCAAGAGGCACCCCCTCTTGGCATTTAAAACTTGAATGTGAAAAAAATGCACAAAAACCCTAAAGAAAACCGCTTTCATTTTGATCAACACATTGAAAGAAAAGGCACCTATTGCACCCAATGGGATTATGTACAAGACCGGTTTGGACAGGCGGATTTACTGCCATTTACCATTTCAGATATGGATTTTGCCAGTCCTGACGTTGTCATTAATGATCTTAAAACCCGCTTGGAACATCCTGTATTAGGGTACAGTCGATGGGATCACGATGATTTTAAAGAAGCCATTGTCAATTGGTATGCCATACGATTTAACTGTGCCATACAAAAAGAACACCTTGTTTATGGGCCTTCGGTCATTTACATCATCGCCAAATTAATTGAAAAATGGAGCCAGCCTTTCGAGGGGGTTGTTTTCCAAAGTCCGGCCTACGACGCTTTTGAAAAAATGATCAAAGGGGCACAAAGGCGCCCAATTTCCAGCCCACTCTTAAAAACACCTGAAGGTTGGGAGATAAATTGGTCTCATCTTGAAAAGCAACTTGCAGACAAAAAGACCTCTATTTTCTTATTGTGCAGCCCCCATAATCCAACCGGGCGTGTTTGGACTCAAGACGAACTCTTGCGCATTGCTGATTTATGTGAAAAACACCACGTCTCCTTGATCAGTGACGAAATTCACATGGATGTCACCTTCAAAAAACACATCCCTTGGCAAGGTTTTGGGATGAAAACAAAGTGGGCACTTGTCACATCGGCATCAAAATCCTTTAATATTCCGGCTTTAAATGGGGCCTATGCTTTCATCCCAGATAAAAAGTCCAAAGAAGAATACCTTTTTAAATTAAAAGAGGTCGATGGTTTATCCTCCCCTTCCATCCTTGCGGTTATTGCCATGATCAGCGCCTATAACAAAGGTGAGCCTTGGCTAAATGCATTAAATGAATATGTAGCTCAAAACCAGCAATGTGTTAAATCTTATTTAGAAAGCGCTTTTCCATGCCTTTCTTATCCTCTTCCTGATGCCACTTATTTAGCCTGGATCGATTTATCCCCTCTTCATTTAGACATGACACAGTTACAAAAAGATTTAATTGAGACATTTCAGGTGGCCATTATGGATGGAGGCATTTATGGCGAAGAAGGAAAAGGTTACTTGCGATTAAATTTAGGCTGTCCACGCACCAAAGTGATCAAAGGACTTGAAGCCCTTATTGAAGCCATTAAATTACAATCCCCTACAAAAACCTAAAGAGTTAAATAAAATACGCCTCTTTTGATTCAGTACCCAAAGTAATTGAAGCGGCGTGTAGGCAGCAAGCGAGTGAAGCCCCAGAGCATAGAGAGCCTATGTGATTGGGCTGAACGAGCTTGACCAACACCCACGCAGCTTCAAAGGTGACGCCTATAACCCTGTACCTTCAAAAACGATGAGAATAAAGCAATCAGACACCCCTCCTCCTTCTTTTTTCTCCATTTAATACAAAAAAATGAATATAGATTTTTTACATCTGTCAAAAAAACGAGAAAATAAAAATAGAATTCACTTAATGTAACAAGCTTTATTTATATTTCTAAATCGTGTGACACTCATTAAATAACTTTAAATTATCCTTTATACCCAAGACACTTGACGTTGTGTGTAGGCAGCAAACAAGTGAATCCTCTGAGTGCATAAATGGAGTATGTGATTGGGCTGAACGAACGCAAACCACACCCATCCAGCCTCAAAGGCGACGGGTATAATGAAAGAAAATAAAATGCAGGAAATTTTAAAGAAAAGCGGTATATATGGAGTTTAAATAAATATTTATATGCGTAATCGTCAACACGGTGCAACCTTGCTTGAAGTCATCCTTGCCACTGCGATTATGGGGTGGTTTTTTTCATATGTAGGCAGCCAACTCAAAATCTATGCCCTCAACAGGCAAATCGATGCGACAGCCAATAATATAATTAACTTAGTGATCTCCAGCAAAACGTTTTTATCTACTTATCATTTAAAAACAGAGACGCTCGATTCTAATGGAAAAGATTACATTCCAAATCCATTGTTATTGCCTTCAACACTTGAACGTCAGCATTTTCATTCGAATTTAAATTGGATGAAAAAAACAGGCTGTTCACCTCCAGGATTATTGCCTGATAACTTGGAAATAAATTACCTTTCCTGTAATTATAATTCTAATGTATCAAACATGAGATTCATCGGTTTTCATATTGAATTTAATAAATATAATAACGTCATGTATCCAAAAATAAAAAGATATATCAAGAATGCAGATTTCCGGTATATTTCCGAATCGAATCAAGATATCGGTTATTTCATAAAACTTTTAACCCGTATTTCTAATATAAAACGAGATGGCGAATTTCCGATCAATAATGATCAATTCATTGTTGCTAGATATTCAAAATGCGGTGAGCATTTTTGCATTAAACCTAATTCAGGAATTTCGCTTTCGACTTTACTGGGCCCCGATATTACTGTTTTAAATAATTACATTGACTCGGTCACATCAGAAACCGATTACAGTGGATTCGATATCAGTGTTCTTCATCAAAATGAACCGATAGAAAACTATTTAAAACGTGACGGCTCTGTCTCCATAGATGGAAGTAAATCTTTATGTTGGAACAGTGTGACTGGCAATAAAAAGCCTTGTTTAAGAACGACAACAAATGACTCTCACAGTAAAAAATATATCATTGCCGAGGGTGGCTTTGCCTCTGGTCTAGATAAAAAGAAAACCCCGATAGTGGTGTCACAACACAGCTTCATTGACAATCAACCGATATATATCTCCTATCTTCAATGTCCTTCTGCTGAAAATTTAATGATGAAAAATAAAATAACCGCTTTTAGTAGTTCGTTTTCAACAGGTTCCGAGAATGCGACTGATTTTTCAAATAATTCAGCCATAAAGAGTCAAGGCACCAAAGGCGCAGCTGGAAAACATGCCATGATGTCCGGCTTATCATTAGAATGGGAAGCAGAAGAAAAAGAAAAACGCTGGAAAATAAGAGGCGCCCTCGCTTTTGATGCCTCATATTCTTTTTATCATGATTCAAAATCGGTTTTACGAAACCCAAAATCCATGTCCTTTGTCGCCATACAATGGTGCGAAGAAATTTAAAATACAGCATTGGAATACATTGAAAGCGAGATCTCAACAATACCCGTCGCCTTTGAAACTGCGTGGGTGTTGGCTGCTCTCGCTCAGACCAATCACAGAGTCCATCTATGCTCAGGCCCTTCACTCGCTTTTTGCCTACACGCATCTTCAATTGTTTTGGGCATAAAAGGAAAAAAACACTTTTTTTAAAAGGAGGCATCTCTTCCACTTCCATGTCAAATCATCTTGAAATACAATATTCAAAGTAGTGAATGTGTGTGTTTATCCAAAAATACACACGGAGCCTTCAAACCTTTTTTAACGCGGCCTTGAGATAAAGTAAATGAGATTTCTTTTTGCGCCAAAGATGTAATTTGAACGCACCCGACATTCGAGAATATGGCAAGCGGAGTTGACTCATGCCCCAACAGTTCAAGACCTTTTGCATCCTTTTTATAACGCTTGCCACTCTTACAGCTTGTGCGACAAGAGCCCCCCTGCCCCCAACCGAATGGCAGGCTCATCAAGACGCAATTTCAAACATAACTCACTTTACTGCCAAAGGAAAAGTCGCCTTAATAACCCCCAACGAGCGCCTGTCTGCACAATTTTTCTGGGAGCAAAAAGAAGACGTCTCCACCTTAAGGCTCACCCATTTTTTAGGGCAGACCCTCTTTAAACTGGAGATCAGCCCCAATATAGCGGTACTTACAGACAACAATGGCCAACGCCATTACGCCAAAGATCCTAAGGATCTCTTGTTTAGGATCACCGGGTTCTCTTTGCCTGTAAATGAAATGAAGTTATGGATAAAAGGCTTACCCGCCTCTAATAACGCTTACAGCCTGGGGGAAGACAATCGCCTTGCATCACTTTCCCAATATGAAAATAACCCCCTTTTAGGCTGGCAAATTCAATACAATGCCTATGATGAAAGCACAAACAACCTACTCCCTTCAAAAATTCAAATGCACCTTGACGCCCAAAAAGTCAATCTTTTGATTTCAGAATGGACCTATACCCCATGATCCCAAACAAGATGCAACACAATACAACCCTTTGGCCCTCTCCTGCTAAGCTCAACCTCTTTCTCTATATCACAGGGCAACGCGCCAACGGTTACCACGATTTACAAACTTTATTTCAATTTCTCGATTATGGCGACACCCTTCAAATCACCCCCAATGAAACCGGAAAAATCCGAGTCACCCCTTCAATAAAAGGAATCGATTTAGAAAATAATTTAATTTATCGTGCGGCCAAGGCCCTTAAAAATAAATCGAACACAACAAAAGGGGCTGACATTCATTTGGAAAAAAAAATCCCGATGGGCGCCGGTTTAGGGGGAGGCTCTTCAAATGCAGCAACCACTTTGGTGGCCTTAAACCATTTATGGGAAACACATTACACCCAAAAAGAGCTCATTGAATTAGGGATCTCACTGGGTGCTGACGTTCCTGTTTTTATTCAAGGTAAAGCGGCATTTGCTGAAGGCATAGGAGAACAATTCCAATCAGCTCAACCTTTAGAGAAATGGTATTTGGTTCTTAAGCCCGATGTACACATTAGAACGGAAAAGATCTTCTCTCACCCGGATCTCACTCGAAACACCGAAAAACGCACATTAAATGTTCTATTACATGAAAAATACGAAAACGATTGCGAAAAGATTGTAAGACAATTATTCCCAGAGGTTGATAAGGCACTTTCGTGGCTGGTAGAATATGCGCCGTCAAGATTAACAGGAACAGGTGCTTGTGTTTTCGCTGAATTTGAAAATTCAAATGACGCCCATTTGATCTTACAAAAATTACCTAACTGGCTCACTGGTTTTGTCACGCGCGGGATGAATATATCTCCTCTATTCACCACGCTCGATGCGCAAAAACAATGAGGCAAATAAACCCAATGGATACAACCCCGAGGTTTTCCAACGTGCCTGATATGAAGCTGTTTGCTGGTAATGCAACCCCCGTACTCGCTCAACGCATCGCGAATCGTCTTTACATGTCTTTAGGCGACGCGACCGTCGGTCGCTTTTCCGACGGCGAAGTGTGTGTACAAATCAATGAAAATGTCCGGGGAAGTGACGTCTTCGTTATTCAGTCAACTTGTGCGCCAACCAACGACAATTTAATGGAATTGGTGGTCATGATCGATGCCCTGCGTCGTGCATCGGCTGGACGGATCACTGCGGTGATCCCTTATTTCGGCTATGCACGCCAAGATCGTCGCGTACGTTCTGCCCGAGTGCCGATTACCGCGAAAGTCATCGCTGATTTCCTTTCTAATGTCGGTGTTGACCGCGTTTTAACGGTTGATCTTCACGCCGAGCAAATTCAAGGATTTTTTGATGTTCCTGTTGATAATATCTTTGGTACCCCCGTTTTACTCGAAGACATGCTCGCCAGGGATTTAAAAGATCCTGTTGTTGTTTCACCGGATATCGGAGGCGTCGTCCGCGCTCGTGCAACGGCAAAACTGCTTGACGACACTGACATTGCAATCATCGACAAACGTCGCCCTCGGGCCAACGTTTCTCAAGTCATGCACCTCATCGGTGACGTAGAAAACCGCGATTGTATTATTGTCGACGACATGATTGATACAGGTGGAACCCTTTGTAAAGCAGCGGAAGCACTGAAAAATCGAGGAGCAAAACGTGTATTCGCTTATGCAACTCACGCAATATTCTCAGGGGACGCGGCAATAAACATTAAAAATTCCTTGATTGATGAAGTGATTGTTACAGACTCCATTCCGCTTCGTCCTGAAATGGAAGCGACAGGCAAAGTGTCTCAACTGACCCTTTCTAGCATGTTGGCCGAAGCGATTCGTCGTATTAGCAACGAAGAATCAATCTCTGCCATGTTCGAGTCTTAATCCTTTCGCATCTCTTCAATGAATTGACACACTTCTTGTATTAAAGAAGTGTGTTTTTTTTCATCCCGCCCATATACCTCTCGATTTTAAAGCCGCTTAAGTTTTGGCTACGATCTCAGCGTTCAATCTCATCCTCCATCGATAATCGATGATCAAGGATTAGAGATCAAGCTTGTTTCGTTCTTGGCGCCGAACAGCAAGGTCAATTCTTTTGAGTGTATAACTCATGTTTTAATGATGGGTATATTCGACCATTTTGTGGTGTATTGAGGCGAAAGCAAAGCGCGTTTCATGCTCCATTCTTGTGCTCGCCCTTTTTGTGGTATACCTTCGGCAGCCAAAAACAAGGTGCCTTTTCCATAACGCTGATTGATCCCATCAAATGCCTTCATCAAGAAAGGATGTTCTTTTTGAATGATAAAAAAATCAGGTTGTAAAAATCGTCCATTTCGGATTTCAAATAAACCAATCCCTACTTTGTAATAACGCACCCCCTCTTGATATAAATTGGAAAGCAAAGAAGAGACCGCTTTTGTCAAAGTGAGGGTGTCGTTCGTAGGCTGTGAGAAACGATACATTTGTTTAAAACTTTTAGACTTTTCGTCATAAGGTGAATTTCCAGCAAACGCCATCAAAACAGAGCATACAGAACCTTGAGCACGTAGCTTGCTCGCTGCAATGGCGGTATGTTGACAAAGTGCTTGATGCAAAAAATCCACATTGGTGATCCGCTCACCCACAGAGCGCGTCGAAAAAATTTGCTGTTTATCCGCTCTTGCAGTATCCCAATCTTTACAAGGTTCACCCTTTAATTCACGAATTGTGCGTTCCATTTCAACACTGTAATTTTTTCGCATTAACACAGGAGATTGTTTTGACAGTTGCCAAGCATTTTCAATACCTTGCAAACGTAATTTTAAGCTCAGTTTTCGCCCAATTCCCCAAATATCAGAGACCAAAAGACGGCGAAGGATCTTTTCACGCGAAGATTCGCATTCAATAACACAAACACCTTGATAAGAGGGATTTTTTTTTGCCGCATGGTTTGCCGCCTTCGCAAGAGTTAAAGTATGCCCCATCCCTACGCACACGGGCAAGCGGCATTCTTTCCATACCGCGCGCCGCAATTTCCTGCCATGCTCTTTAAAATCCAACAGCCCCTGACAACCATGAAAGCGCAGAAAAGACTCATCAATAGAATAAATATGTTGCGAAGGGGCAAAGCGCCCCACCACTTGCATCATTTTTTCAGATAAATCACCATAAAGCTCATAGTTCGATGAGCGCACGATAACCCCCGCCTGCTCACATTGATTTTTTACTTGAAAATAGGCTTTAAATTTTTCGACACCGACCTCTTTTGCTTGCCGATTCGCCGCCACAATAATGCCATCATTATTTGAAAGCACCACAAGTGGCCTCCCTCGCCAATCGGGTCGGAAGACTTGCTCAGCACTGCAATAAAAACTGTTTGCATCCACTAAGGCAAACATAACAACGCGCTTTTACGATGGCAACGCACAGAGCGGATCACCACCCCTTCAAGGCTAAATGTATCGTGTTCACAAATGGATACTGCTGGATAGAGCGAATTTGCAGAACGCAATTTTTTATGATGGAGGTCGAGGAGCTTACACACAAATTCACCGTTAAAATTGGCCACGATCACATCCCCATGGCGCGCCGTTTCAAAACGATCGACAATCAAGATATCGCCATCAAAAATACCGACCTCTTGCATAGAGTCACCGCTCGCACGCCCGATAAAGGTCGCGCTAGGATGTTCTACCAAAAGATCATCAAGACTTAAAGAAAGCGAACGATAATCGCTTGCGGGAGATTCAAAACCAACAATGCCAGCCTTGGCAACAAGAGGAATTATTTTCATAAAAAAACGAACCACTGTGTATCCATACAGTTTATTTTATCCTGTGCACGTTAATATGCAAGTCTGAGTTTATTTGAAGAGAAAAACGTGCGATACAGGCTCAAATATCCCCTCAACATTCAGGCTTAAAACAAAAAAAACCATTTTGATTTGCGTAGATTTTGAGGTCTCTTAATGATGGTGGTAGGATAGGCCGTTTTTCGTGTCACCATCGCCCTGTTTACGGCGTTGTTTTACCCTCAATCTCAAGGATCTCAGCATGTGTGAGCAAATTCGTCTTTTAGTGGGTTTGGCAAATCCCGGCCCAGAATACGCAAAAACGCGTCACAATGCGGGAGCTTGGGTTATTGAAGAAATGGCACGCATCCATAACACGCCCCTTCAAGAAGACAAAAAACACTTCGGACTGACAGCCCGAATCAAAATAGCAGGCGAAGATTTACGCCTATTGATACCCACCACCTTTATGAATTTATCCGGAAAATCCGTGGCCTCTTTGGCCCATTTTTACCAGATAAAACCACAGGAAATCTTGGTGGCACATGATGAGCTCGACTTGCCTCCGGGCAGCGCAAAATTTAAAAAAGGCGGCGGACATGGCGGCCATAACGGTTTACGTGACATCATAGATAAAATGGGCAACGAGCGAGATTTCTATCGACTTCGCCTCGGGATTGGTCATCCTGGTCATAAAGACAGGGTTGCAGGGTACGTCCTGACCAAAGCCCCGACCAAAGAACATGATCACATTGAACAGGCCGTTGATGAAGCGGTTCGCTGTATCGATATTTTGTTCAAAGACGATTTAGCGAAGGCGCAAAACCGTCTTCATACATTCAAAGCGCAATAATATTTAATAAAAGGTTACCATCCCATGGGTTTTAAATGCGGTATCGTTGGTTTGCCAAATGTCGGTAAATCAACCCTGTTCAATGCACTGACGAAAGCCGGAATTGAAGCGGCAAATTTTCCATTTTGTACCATAGAACCAAACACTGGCGTTGTTCCCGTCCCCGATCTCCGCTTGGATGCCCTTGCCAAAATCGTCAACCCTCAGCGCATTTTACCGACCACTATGGAATTTGTTGATATCGCAGGCCTGGTTGCCGGCGCATCAAAAGGGGAAGGTTTAGGCAATAAATTTCTTGCAAACATCCGTGAAACCGATGCCATTGGTCATGTTGTTCGCTGCTTTGATAATGACAACATTATTCACGTTGCAGGAAAAATAGACCCAGCTGAAGACATAGATATTATCAATACCGAGCTTGCTCTCTCTGATTTAGATACCTGTGAACGCGCCATACAACGCCAAGCGAAAAAAGCCAAAGGTGGCGATCGCGACGCAAAAATCGAAATCGCTGCCCTCGAAAAAGTCCTTCCAGCCCTTGAGCAAGGAAAAATGCTGCGCGCTATTTCTTTTACAAAAGAAGAAAAAGCCGCCATTGATTATTTGAACTTTTTGACCCTCAAACCCACCATGTACATCGCCAATGTGAACGATGATGGTTTTGAAAATAACCCCTATCTTGACCTTGTTCGCCAAATTGCAGAGGCCGAAGGGGCCACTGTCGTGGCCGTGTGCGCTGAAATTGAAAGTGAACTGTCAGAGCTTGATAGCGAAGAGGCCAATGTCTTTTTAGAGGAAATGGGCCTTGAAGAGCCCGGTCTTCATCGAGTGATCCGTGCAGGTTACGACTTACTGACACTCCAAACTTACTTTACCGCTGGCGTAAAAGAAGTACGTGCGTGGACCATTCCTGTCGGATCCACCGCCCCACAAGCTGCAGGAAAAATTCACACCGATTTTGAACGCGGCTTTATTCGCGCAGAAGTAATAGGCTTTGACAATTTCATTGCCCATAACGGTGAAGCCGGTGCAAAAGAGGCTGGAAAATGGCGTCTAGAAGGCAAAGAGTACATAGTGAAAGACGGCGATGTGATCCATTTTCGTTTTAATGTTTAAAAGCCTCTTTTTAGTACATAAGAAAAAGCGAGCATCCGCTCGCTTTTTTATTATAAAAAAATAGAAAAAACAAATATATCCATGATTAATTTAAGCTATACCCAAGACATTTGAAGATGCGCACCTGCGGCAAACGAGTGAAGGCACTATGAATAGAGAGACTCTGTGATTGATCTTAAGCAAGAGCCCCCAACACCCACGCAATTTCAAAAGCGACGGGTATAGCATGGCGATAAAATACACAATTAAAAATGCCTTGGAGACCGTATCCAAGGCATTTACAATATTTCAAATCAAAACAAAAAAAACTTATCCGAAATTAAACATATCCTCGCTCACCTGAGCCGAGTCAAAATCTTCTAGCACAACAATCACATCATCCCCAAATGAAAGTACGGTGTCAGCGCCACTTTGCCAAGATGAAATCTGGTTGATCTCGCCCAAGTCAGGATGAATCATAATGGCGTCTTGCCCTTTGGTGTAATCAGTAATGACGTCAGTACCCGAATCAAGATCAAAATAGAAAACATCATTGCCTTTCCCCCCTGTAAGAATGTCTGCGCCCTCACCGCCCACAAGGTAATCGTTACCAATTCCACCAAGTAAAGTGTCGTTATCGCTCCCCCCAAAAAGGCGATCGTTGCCTGCATTCCCTTCAAGAAGATCATTCCCTTCTGCGCCATATAATTGGTCGTCACCGCTATTTGGATCATCACTTACATAGTTAAACTCAATTTTGGCGGTTGAAGGATTCCCATCCGCATCAACCAGGTAATAACTGCCGTCTTGAGTCTGCACAATAACCGGTGGGGTCCAATCGTTTTCAATGTCAATCACGGTGCTTTGATGGACCAAGGTGCCCTCATTTGAAAGGGTATATAAATCGACCCCTTCGCTAACATTTGGCATGACAAAAACAGGTTCACCGTCCACATAACCCGCCGTTGCCATGTATGCGCCGCCGCCAAAAACAGAGTCCGTTAAGGTCATCTCGCCCTGGGCGTCAACCCTATAAACAAAGGCTTCTGTTGGTGTCCTTCCTTCACCACTGTTGCTTGCATCATGGGATGAAATAGCATAGGTGGCACCGTCTGGCGTTTGATAGAAATTCACAGTATTACTGTGATGGCTTCCATCACTGATGGAGTGACTGTCAGTTAAAGATAATTCACCATTTGAACTGTCCACGCGATAGAGATTGAGGGTTTCATAACTGCTGGCCACCACAAAATGAGTGCCATTAATATTTGTAACATCAATACCAGAAACAAAAACACCCGCAGGAGCGCTGAACCCTGTTTCCTCTATTTTTCCCGTAGCCGCATCATAAGTTAAAACATCAATTCGGTCGTTTTGCGGACGCGTTGCAAAGATATAATCAGTGCCATCCTCTCCTTCAAACATCACATTTTCACGAACAATTCCGCCATTGATGCTTGGTTGTGAATGCCCAAAAGTTGCCCCGCCGTTCAGTGAGAGCTTGCCATCGTCTGAAATATGCCAAGCCGTAATTGATCCGCTATTTTGCGACGTCAGCATGAGTGTCGCTTTTCCATCAATTTCCGTCATATTCGATTGGCTTAAGCCATTACCAACCGCCCCAACTGAAATCCCCATGTCTTGTAGTATTGAAGTAATGTCACCAGCAGACGTCGAAGTGACAGTGCCTTCACTTTGATCGTAAACAATGCGATCTGTTTCAGTGAGTGAACCATCATCTTCTACCCGAGAAATAAGGGTCACACCGTCCACACTGAATTGAGTCGATACCACGAAAGCTTGCTCGTTGATCTCCATCGTGGTGGTGGTCCAGGCGCTGTTGCTATTGTCTACATCGCGATAAAGATGTTGAAAATCAACATTACCTCCAGCAGAAAATGCCCCTGTTAGAGTAATTTGATCACCTGGATTGACTTCAAAATCATTTCTAAATGCCCAATAAGTGGTGCCACCTGGCAAGCCGTCTGTCACCGGATCGTAATTTTCATCGGCAATGCGCACCTGATATAAACGACCCGTTTCACCCGTGGTTTGATTGGTCACATCTTGATAAGCGCGAGAGTGAATATAAGCCCCTTGATCATGATCACCAAAAGAGCGCCCCAAAGATTGAAAACTCACGTCTTTTGATTGTTCACCCAACGCAACAAGCGAGCCATTGTTATCTTCAAGGAGCGAGTCATTATCATTGACAGTGATTGATTTTGCATAATCGGTAATGGTAAAGCTGTGACCTACTGGACCACCATTTTGACTGATCCCTGTCATATCATGTGAAATGACTTGATTTAATTCAAATGAATGCGTTTCCATCTTGGGGGTTGATAATTCCTGATAATTGACATTACCCCCCGCAGAAAAAGCACCGGTCAGCTCGATGTTATCACCCGCGCTGACCTCAAAATCATGGGTAAATGCCCAATAGGTTGTGCCGCCAGGCATCCCGTCCGTCACTGGATTGTAATTTTCATCCGCAATACGAACCTGATACAATCGACCCGTTTCACCCGTGGTTTGATTGGTCACATCTTGATAAGCGCGAGAGTGAATATAAGCGCCTTGCTCATGCTCACCAAAAGAGTGCGCCAGAGACTGAAAGCTCACATCTTTTGATTGGCCGCCTAAGACGATATTCGTACCATTGTTGTCTTCAAGTAAGGAATCATTGTCCTTGATCATGATTGATTTAACGTCTTCACTCACCACAAAACGGTGACCGACTGGGCCCCCATTTTGCCCGATCCCACTCATCTCATGAGAAATAACTTGGCTTAATTCGAGGACATTTCCATTTGCAATAGGACTTGAAGCAACCTGATTAATCGTGATGTAGGCGTTTTCGTTATTATCTCCAATCAGGTGATCATGGCCTTCCCCGCCGTATAAAACATCACTATCAGTACCACCAATTAATAAATCATTCCCATTGCCGCCATCAAGCTTGTCATCGCCTGCGCCGCCATTCAATTGATTATCAAAAGCAACCACGTCCTCTGTTACATTTAATTGTACGCTGGCACGCTTGCCATCGGCGTTAACAAGAAAATAATCACCATCAAGAGTTTGAACGATAACAGGAGGCGTTCTGTCGTTATCTATTCCAAGTGCGGTTGTTTGATGAACGAAATGACTGTTTTCTGAAATAGTGTATAAATCCACACCGGCCTCTGCATTCGGTCTTACAAAAACAGGTTCACCGTTAATATAACCCGCACTCGACATATAGGCGCCGCCGCCAGTGAGAGTATCTGACAATGTAAAGGTATTGTGTTCGCTGAGCTCAAAAAGAGAAGATGACTCACTGGCCCGGTTTGATGAAATGATGTATACCTGACCATCAGAGGCTTGATAAAAATTGACAGAAGGAGATACACCTTCTGCTATTGGATGTACGTCCGTTTGAGTCAAGGTGCCATCTTCATCATTCACTTGGTATAAATTTATTTGATTGATGCCAGCACTGACGAGGAAAGTGTCTTGTCCCGATCGAATGATATCAATGCTTGATACGCCATCCCCTGCGGGGTACGTGATCCCTGTTTCTGATATTGCACCCGTATCAGGATCGTAACTTAATACATCGATGCGGTCTTGCTGGGTTCGGGTCACATAGAGATAAACGTCACCCTCATCATTTTGAAAGCTGATGTTTTCTCGGACAATCCCACCATTGAACTGTGGTTGAGAATGGCCAAACGTTAAACCACCATTAAGTGACAGCTCACCCTCATCTGAAATATGCCAAGCTGAAATTGCACCGCGATTTTGTGAGGTTAAAAATAACGTTGCTTGACCGTCAATTTCACTCATGTTGGCCTGGGTTAAACTGGACAGTCCGATGCCTTTTTCTTGCGCTATTTCAGTTAGATCGCCCGCTGAAGTCGAAGTGACGGAGCCTGTACTGTTGTCATAAACGATGCGATCGGTTTCGGTGAGAGACCCGTCTGTTTCAACCCGAGAAACAGTGGCAACGCCATCATGTCCCCACTGGGTGGCGACCACGAAAGGCGTGTTATTAATGGTGATGGTGGTTGTGGTCCAAGCAAGGGAGCTTTCTGCTTCTATAGGAGGGCCATCGGCTTTTATTTGCAATGTTTTTTCTGTTGGATTCGTCGTCATGACATGCCCTGCAAAGAGCGTATCGTTCCCCTCTCCACCATTTAAAATGTCCTGACCGTACCCTCCATTTAAAGTGTCATTACCGGCGCCAGCATTGAGGATGTCATTGCCTGATTGCCCCCATAAAGAATCATCGCCATCGCCACCGGTCAGATTGTCATTGCCATTTCCTCCCCAGAGCACATCATTTCCAAGGCCCCCGTTAAGGATATCTTCTCCGTTGTGACCAAAAAGGATGTCTCGTCCATCATCCCCAAACACGGTATCATTCCCATTACCACCGAGAACTTTGTCATCCCCTGCGCCACCAAACAGGACATCGTTATCCTCCCCCCCAAAAAGGCGATCATTTCCTTGGTCACCATACAGGGTATCTTTACCTAACCCGCCTTCAAGGGTGTCATCCCCCTCACCGCCATGCAATGAATCGTCATCAAAACCACCTCGAACAGAATCATGACCAGAGCCGCCATGCAAGGTATCATCCCCACGACCCCCGATAACAACGTCATCCCCCTCGCCACCATCAATAAAATCATCTCCACCATTGCCTTGTAAAATATCCCTTTCATTTTCACCATAAACCTTGTCATCACCCGCACCCGCAACGACTTTATCTTTTCCTTTTCCTGCAAAAATAGTGTCATTTCCTTCCGCGCCAAAAAGCCTGTCATCTCCCGTGCCCCCAGAGAGAAAATCATTGCCTTGACCACCTTCTAACGTATCATCCCCTTCATCACCATAGAGATAATCATATCCAAACCCCCCTTTTAGATGATCGTTTCCCTTGTTACCATGAAGCTCATCATTCCCCGCCCCTCCAAGCAGATCATCGTCCTCGTCACCACCATAAAGAAAATCATCACCGCCGAAACCATAAAGGGTATCCTCACCACCATTACCATAAAGAGTATCAACGCCAACAGAGCCAAGGATTACTTCGTCATTGTCATTTCCATGAATCGTTTTACTCATATTCTTCTCCTTTAATGGTGTGATTCTTTTTCTCTCGTTAGATCTCTTTTGGTTTAGACAAAAATCAATTCTTACGAAAAAAATTCATACTCACATTGTTGCAAGTTCTTAAATTAAGGATGCCTTATTAATGAGACTCCTATATTTTCATTAAAAATCAATTAACTAATGAGCTAATAAAAATGTTTCTCTATCACTTACAAGAGAAATACAGCTCAATCCTGTTTTTCTCTCAAAAATAATACCTTCTCAATGAACCGTCATTTCGAATATAAAAAACAACATTGCTTTCTCTGAAAAATGACAAAATACACCTCATTCATTCGCAGTTGAACATAACGCCAAATGAAAAATTAACATTTCAATTTTGATTTCAAGATCAAATTTTGAAAATCGAGGTTCACAGCTCAATGAGAGAATAAAAGAATGGGTGCCAAATTAAATATCCGGCTAAAGCCCATTAGCGAAGGGATGCTTATAAGCAAAACATTTGAAGTTGGATGTGTAGGCGCCAAACGAATGAACACCTTGAACACTGAAGCAGAAGGTGATGGGGTTGAAACTGCCGAGTATTGCAAACATAAAGTGTTCGCGGATAAACGCTTAGCTGCACCAGGGAGACAAGGTCAAAGGAAAGGAAAGATACAGAAAAAAAAGAAGGTCATTTTTCCTCTAAAACAGGTCCCACGTAATCCCAAGCCATTTCCCAAAAAGCCCCTATTTTAGGCTCATAGGCTGTTGAATTTTCATTCCATTGAGAACAAAACCCGGAATAGGGAAAAGGCTTACAACGGAAAATATCTCCGTCTACAGTCACCAAGGTGCCTGCAACATATTTATCAATGGATTGTGGAAATACGAATTGGTAATTTTCTTTTTTATCAAATAAATTGCAGTCAATCCCTTCTGTACAATTTGAAGGCGTATAATTATTAGCTATACGATGAACTGATGCCTCTGTCTTTAATTGTTGTTCGCCTTCTGTCAAATAAAAAACACGTGTCACTTGAGTGGCATTGTGCGAACGCACCCAAAAATGTTCCCCACTCTCGGGTTGTATCAAATTATTCTGAACCATCCATTGTAACTGAGAAACGGTAGGTAAATCCCAATCAATGGAATAATCTTGATTTCCAATAAAATATAGATTTGACAAAGTGATTGCCTGGCTTTTCGTCAGCGCTTTATAATCGATATTTTTTATCTCATTCTGACCTAAAAAAAGAATATCAAATATCTCTGAACCAAAATTTAAGGAGGCCACTTTACAATGAAGCTCATTTAATGGCGGGGTGTCTATTTTGCAAGCAGAATAAGGTAGGTTTGATAAAAATATACTTAATAAAGCATCGTTTGATATTTTATTAGGGGTAATGTTGGAGTCAGAAAGAGAAACAGAAGCATAATCATCATTAAAACTCAATGCGATATTCAAAAAAGCAATAAAAACAACCAAAACACAAGATGTATTTTTCAGAATATATGCAAAAAAACGAACTTTAGTCATTCCACGGTTACAACTTCTTATTATAGAATCAACACATTATATCCAGCCGTTAAGAGAAACAAATGCCTTATTTCTTATAACGCACAGAAAAAATCCTTCATACTCCCCCTTCTTCCTTTTACAACATAAGCGGAAATAAAATCAACACAAGCGGTTCAACTATTGACTTTTGTAGGCAACAAATCTCACCATCAAGTAAATGGAATGGGTTTTTCACATCGACAAAGCATCATTTCATAGATAAAACGGGTCGAATAATTCAAGATAAAAAAGAGCTGGTTTAAAGCAATCCTGAGAAACCCTGAACGGATTAAATATTCGAAATAAAATAAAATAAAATAAAAGTACGCTTCCGTTTTTATCCGTTTTAAAGAGCCCTACGAGAACCAAATAAATGACCCTGTCATTGTCGAAATTTAAATGTGCCTCCCCCTTTCAAAAAGAAGTCAATATTTTGTAAATCAAAATTTTTTTAGCTTTTTGTAATCCGACATTCCGCACACGGCAGTGGCTCAAATCTACATTTTCGCATGAATATCAATCCCAAATTCAACGGCGTTAATATAAAGGAAAATAACAATACACCCAAGACACGTGAAGATACGTGTAGGCGCCAAACAACTGAAGCCCCTGAGCATAGATCTTGTATGTGATTGGGCTGAAAGAGCGTAGCCCACACCCAGCCAGCTTCAAAGGCAACAGGTATATCCTGTATCAATTCGTTCATTAAAAATCAAATTGTACGTCTCGTTAATCGCTTAATTCTTGTTCTAAAATCGAGGTTTTTTCGCTCTTTCTTTTGCGTATTTTGTTTACGTATTTCGTGCTCATTAGGATCCTGATGTCCTTCATCAGCTCCCCTGTTATCAGTATAAAACCGGGTGACACCAAAAGGGAGAAGATGCTCTTTAACCTTTTAAAAAGAACATGTTTTCGTTTCCAAAAAACATAAGCAAGGATCGTATTTGTTTTATAAATGCTCAGAGGAAAAAAGGAGGATTGATCTGAAACCGATTTTTTCTTTTTTTAATGTCGTTAAAATCCTTGTTCTCGATATATTTAAATCCTGAAGTGTCTCTGCTCCCACAACCATGGATGCCCATATCAAGCGATGGTTTTTTTATTCAAGAAAGAGAGACGCGATAACAGTAATTTAGGCGAAAATGGCTTTTATCAAATGCAGTAAAGTGACAAGGCTGTCGTTATTTTCTTTTCGCAGTAAAATCCATTTTTAAGCTGTCAGTATTACCACATTCTGAGTAATGCATTTTTTGATAAATGGACATATCAGCATGATACAGGAAAAAATGTAAATCACAGATATGAAGCACTCTCGTATTTTTTATTCCGCAAAATATCTTTTTGCATTCTCAATTTCAGATGGCGTAGGATGATGTATAACCCATTCATCCAATTCTTTTCTTTTATAGCGAATTTCATTTTTATTGAGGTCAAATTGATAATATGGAAAAACTTCGCGAAGGTTAAAGAAAAGAGCGGGAGCAAAAAACAGAATATCCACAAAGAGATAACCTGAATTAAATTTTAAAGGGATCAAACCATACATAGGCTCAACACCTTCTTTCTCTGCCTTAAATTTATATTGACCAAAACTGGTTGTGGCATAAGCTTGACTGGAATGAGTCTCAAGAGTGATTTTTTTCTTCTCATTTACACTCAAAGACACCCCTGGCTCCATTGCATCTAAGTTCGCAGTCGCACTGCAACCCCCTAAGAAAAATGAAAAAATTAAAAATATTAATGATCTTTTATTCATATAATTTAACCTACCTACATTGCTCAATAGACCCACACCCCTTAAAAAAGAGAGAGTATTGGCAGCTAAGCACTCTCGAACCTCAATCATTGACTCCTTCTATGATCAGGAGCGTCCTTCACTGGCCCTCTCACTGCACCTTCAAACACCTTGGGTATACATCGCGTGAAAACTCAAAAAACGTTCTCTCTCACAAAGAAAGAAAAACAGTAATCATATGATTTTAAAAGGTTTTTAATTTAAATGCAAACATAAAGAGAAGGGCTTCATCTTAAGATCCCAGAAAACGACTCCGGCATCGAGACCTCTTCAAAGAGGAAGATGCGATTCCTGGTCTCACTTACTTTTCGCCTGGACGTATCTTCGATATAAAACATTATTCTATAAACCCAACGCATATTTCAAAACGTGCCGTTTTAGCAGCCCCTCTTTGTTTGCCATTTTAAGTCCTGCATTTCTGATTATTTTAAGGGGGGCACATTCATTACTGAATCCTGCATAAAACAGGTCCATTCCAAGCTGCATCATATGGTTATCTAATTTTCTTTCTTTTTCATAACGCTGATACACACAGGGGCAATGCCATTTTTCTTTTGCACATTCTAAAGCGAATAAAAAAGAGGTGACATCTTTAAAGCCAAGGTTCACGCCTTGCCCTGCCAAAGGGTGAATGGTGTGAGCAGCATCGCCAATCAAAACCACGTTATTTTTCACATAAGTTTGAGCGTGGCGGCGAGTGAGCGGAAACGCGCCCGCTTTTATCACCTCGATTTCTCCAAGCTCTTTCGGAAAATGTGTGATGATTTCTTCTTTTAAAACATCAAGGGGCATTGCGCATAAAGATTGAACCCGAGAAGGCGTGTCGTACCACACAAGAGAAGCTTCTTTATCTTGAAGCGGTAAAAACGCACGAGGGCCACGAGGGGTAAAATATTGCCAGGTAATATCTTGTTGCGGCAACGCAGATTTAACATGAATTAAGAGACAATGTTGACGATAATCCCACGCTGTCACTCCGATGTTTGCATATTCACGCACAGCAGAATTCGCCCCATCAGCCCCAACGAGGCAAGGGGCTTGGAGCACTTCGCCATTATCAAGTTCAACCCGATGTCCGCTTTCTTCTTTTGTCATATTAATGACGCAAGCGGGGCTTAGCAAAGTCAAGTTTTCTTTCGTCTTGGATTGCGCCCAAAGGGCAAGCTGTATGACGCGATTTTCAACAATGAAACCAAGCTCAGGCAAGCCCAAGCTTTCTGCATGAAATGTCAGTCGTGCGTAAGCATGTTCCCAAGTTTCAAGACGACGATAAGGACAAAAACGCATTTCTTTTACCGCATCCCAAGCTTCCAAGGATTGAAGCAAAGCCACCGAAGCAGGAGACAATGCGCTCACACGTAAATCCATGGGTTGTTCAGGATCAAAAGACACTGGCGCTTCGCGCTCAATTAAAGCCACACACTTTCCTTGCTTTGCAAGTCCCAATGCTGTGGCCGCCCCCGTCATCCCACCACCAATGACTATTACATCAAATCGTTTCATTTTCTCTCTCAAAAAATAAGGCCATTAAATTAATTTTATGTTTTTTTTCATTTATTTAAGCCCTCTCAATATACAGAGCATGCTTTTTTCAATCGAGGCATGATGAGAGATCCACAGGGCTTATTTGCAAAACCTTAAAACAAAATTCATTCTAAGACAAAGTCTGACACTGGTCACAAATCATCTAACACAGTACAATACGCACATTAAAATCAGAGCCTTTTGATAAACATTCAGGCTTTGTTTCAAAATACACCCTTCTTGGCTGAACTTTCAGGTTGTAATCAGCGCATTAACCCTAAGAATGTTTCCGCTAATCCTTGTAAAAATTAACATGGGCAAAGACGTAACATGGCGAAAAAACTGTTAATCAAAACCTGGGGCTGCCAGATGAACGAATATGATTCATCGAAAATAGCTGATTTGCTCAATACCTCCAGTGGCTACGAGCTAACAGACAATCCAGAAGAAGCAGATTTGCTTCTTCTTAATACCTGTTCCATCCGTGAAAAAGCCCAAGAAAAAGTCTTCCACCAGCTCGGGAGATGGAAAACACTTAAAGATCAAAAACCCGGTCTGGTTATCGGCGTTGGCGGTTGTGTTGCGACCCAAGAAGGGGCCCATATTCGTGAGCGAGCCGCGTATGTTGATGTTATTTTCGGCCCTCAAACATTGCACCGTTTACCTGAAATGATCAAACAGTCCCATGAAAACAGCACACCAGTGATGGACATTTCATTTCCTGAAATAGAAAAATTTGACTGCCTACCCGAGCCCAAAGCCGACGGTCCCAGCGCGTTTGTTTCTATCATGGAAGGCTGTTCAAAATACTGCACATTTTGTGTGGTCCCTTATACCCGAGGTGAAGAAGTCAGTCGCCCACTGGACGATGTTTTATACGAAATCGCCCAACTCGCAGAGCAAGGTGTCCGTGAAGTCAATCTATTAGGGCAAAATGTCAACGCTTATCGTGGCCTGACATTTGATGATGAAATTTGCTCGTTTGCCGAATTATTGCGTTTTGTTGCCACCATTGATGGGATCGACCGCATCCGTTACACCACAAGCCACCCCATTGAATTTACAGATGATATTATTGAGGTTTACAGAGACACTCCAGAACTTGTGAATTTTTTACACCTGCCCGTTCAAAGTGGATCTGATCGTATTTTAACCTTGATGAAACGCCCGCATACGGCCATCGAATACAAATCAAAAATGCGTAAACTTCGTGAAGTTCGCCCAGACATCGCTTTAAGTTCTGATTTTATCGTGGGTTTTCCTGGAGAAACAGACCAAGATTTTCAAGCCACCATGAAACTAATTCGTGATGTCAATTTTGATATGAGCTTCAGTTTTATTTATTCGCCGCGCCCGGGCACACCCGCAGCAGACATGCTTGATGAAACCCCTCTTGATGTGAAAAAAGAACGCCTTTATGAACTGCAGCAGCAAATCAACGCCCAGGCCATGATGTATTCACGCCAAATGCTTGACTCCGTGCAGCGTATTTTGGTGGAAGGTCCATCAAAAAAAGATTTGATGGAACTTCGAGGCCGAACAGAAAATAACCGCGTTGTTAATTTCAAAGGCACACCCGACTTAATTGGCCAATTCGTGGATGTAACCATTTCCCAAGTATTGCCAAATTCATTACGTGGTGAGCTTTTACGCACAGAACAAGAAATGAATTTACGAAGTCACGTCTCTCCCAGTGAAATCATTGCAAAAACCCGTAAAGAAGACGAATTGGGTGTAAGTGTGTATACTCCCTAATCATTCGCTGTGAATTTAACCCTCCCTCGTTTTTTACGGGGGAATCATTTTTTTCAGAGGACCGCATTGAACAAAATTATCACCTTACAAATATCTTTAGAACCCGCTGATAATGCTCGCCTAACCAGCCTTTGCGGCCCTTTTGATGACAATATTAAACAACTGGAACGTCGTTTAGATGTGACAATCAGCCACCGAAGTCATGAATTCAGTGTGCAAGGAAAACCCCAAGAAGCCAAAACTGCCATTCACATCCTCAAAGATCTTTATATCGACACCGCACCCATCAAAAACAAATACGCCGATTTGACGCCAGAACAAGTTTATCTTGCCATTAAAGAAGCGGGTTTTTCCGATGCCCAATTAAATGATCCTGAAAATATTGCCAAACACATTCAAATTAAAACAAAAAAAGGGGTCATTAAACCCAGAACCCCCAACCAAACTCAATACATCAACAACATGAATGTGAATGACATCACTTTTGGTGTGGGCCCTGCGGGTACAGGAAAAACCTATCTTGCCGTGGCCGCAGCGGTGAATGCATTAGAGCGTCAAGAAATTCGCCGTATCTTACTGACACGTCCTGCAGTTGAAGCGGGAGAAAAATTGGGTTTTTTGCCAGGGGACTTAAGCCAAAAAATAGATCCTTATTTACGCCCCTTATATGACGCCTTGTTTGAAATGCTGGGTTTTGAGCGCGTTGAAAAACTCATTGAGCGAAACATCATTGAAGTCGCACCACTGGCTTACATGCGGGGTCGCACCTTAAATGACGCTTTCATCATCTTAGATGAAAGCCAAAATACCTCGATTGAACAGATGAAAATGTTCCTCACTCGCATCGGTTTTAACAGTCGCACCGTGATCACCGGCGATATAACGCAAATTGACTTGCCTCGCCACACTCGATCAGGTCTAACGCATGCGATTGAGGTGCTCAGTGATGTAAAAGAAATCAGCTTTAATTTTTTTAATGCCCAAGACGTGGTTCGCCATCCTGTTGTCGCCCGCATTGTTCAAGCTTATGAAGCATGGGAAGAACACAACCCCCATCCCCATAGAAAGATCGGTCATTCACTTAAAAAAGGACTGAACAACGAACAAGCAACCTCTGGTCATATTCCTTTCACTCCCGATGAGAAGCCCACGTAAATGCAGTACTTTGTAGATATTCAAATCGCCACACAAAATAAAAACAATTTGCCTTCAGAGCAACAACTGACAACCTGGTTTGAACAAACCGCGAAATCATTTTGCAAGCAAGCCGAAATCACCATCCGTATTGTGGATATCCCTGAAAGCCAGGCCCTCAATTGCGATTACCGTGGCAAGGACAAACCCACGAACGTATTGTCTTTTCCATTTGAAGCACCACCTGAAATTGAATTGAACTTGCTTGGTGATCTTGTTATTTGTCGGCAAATAGTAGAGAGTGAAGCAGAAGAGCAAAATAAAGATATTTTTTCACATTGGGCACACATGGTCATCCATGGCACGCTTCATTTGCTTGGGTATGATCATCTTGATGATGAAGAAGCAGAAGAAATGGAATCGCTTGAGATTTCAATCATGAATGCGCTAGGCTTTGAAAATCCCTATTGCACCGACCCCCTTTAAATTAACTAATATTTAAGAGAAAATGAACGAAGACAACTCACAAAGCTCTGAAGGTCCGAGTAGAAAAACCTTCTTCGAACGTATTGGACAGCTCTTTCATAACGAACCGAAAGACCGTCAAAAACTGGTTGATGCGTTCCGTGATTCTGAACAAAACGAAGTCATAGATCACGATACAAGAGACATGCTCGAAGGTGTCATGCAAATCTCTGAAATGCGCATTCGAGACATCATGATCCCTCGCTCACAAATGGTGACCATCGAACGCTCTCAACCCCTCGAAGAAATCATTACCATCATCAATGAAGCGCAACATTCACGTTATCCCGTGATAAGCGATGATAAAGACCATGTTGAAGGCATTCTTCTTGCTAAAGATCTCCTCCATTACTTGATGCCAAACAGTGAACCGTTTGACATTGACAAGGTGATCCGCCCTGCCGTTGTTGTCCCTGAAAGCAAACGCGTCGATCGCCTCTTAAAAGAGTTCCAAGAAGAGCGCTACCATATGGCCATTGTTGTCGATGAGTTTGGCGGTGTCTCAGGTGTTGTCACCATTGAAGACATTCTTGAAGAAATCGTTGGAGACATCGAAGACGAATACGACGATGAAGAAGAACAAGAAATTCGCCAACTGAGCAAACATACGTTCGCAGTCAAAGCATTAACCACACTCGAAGATTTTAACGAGAAATTTGGTTCGCAATTTGATGACAGCGACATTGACACCATCGGTGGATTATTAATGACAAATTTTGGCCATCTCCCCACCCGTGGCGAAGAAGCCGATATTCAAGGCTTTCACTTCAAAGTCACAGCTGCTGACAGTCGACGTGTCATCCATTTGCAGGTTACTATTCCAGATACCACGGTAGAGGAAACGGCTTAACTGTCTAATGTTGAAAATAAATAATTCTTTACGGTCCCAAATGTGCTTAAAAACCATTGGGGCCGTTTTTTCAGGTGCCATAGGGACCTTGTCTTTCGCACCTTATTCCTTTTGGCCTGCGATGCTGATTTCACTTATCGCATTGTTTGTTCTGATCCTTCATTCCCCCCCCCCGAAATTTGCTGCTTTTTTAGGGTTAAGCTGGGGTCTCGGTTATTTTGGGACTGGGATCAGCTGGATTTACGTTGTCATTGACAAATTTGGTGGACTTCCCACCCCCATCGGCTTGCTATTAATTTCATTTTTAATACTTTACCTTGCCTCTTACCCTGCGCTGTTTGCGTATATCCTAAAACGCGCAAACCTTACCAGAGCACAAGCCTTGCTGCTTTTTGCTCCGCCGCTTTGGGTGGTCATTGATGGGATCCGAGGCTGGTTTCTCACAGGATTTCCTTGGCTTTGGCCCGGTTACAGCCAAATAGATGGGCCTTTGGCTTCTGTTGCCCCGCTGGTTGGGGTTCAAGGGATCTCTTTTTTGTTGGTTTTTATCGCAGGGGCCATCAGTTTAGCCCTCTTACAAAAAAACGGACGTCCTCTTTTTGTAGTGGGCTTGCTGTTTGTTCTTTGTAGTGTGTTGTCCCAATTCCATTGGGTGACGCAAAACAAAGACAAAGTAAAAATTGCTATGATCCAAGGCAATATACCGCAAGAGATAAAATGGCTTCCGAGCCAACGTTGGCCGACCTTGCTTTTGTATCAAGACATGACGCGCAAGAATTGGGATGCAGATATCATTATTTGGCCAGAAGCGGCCATTCCAGCTCTAGAGCGAGACTTACCTCATTTCCTCGATCGATTAGATAAAGCCGCCAAAAATAACAACAGCACCATTATCACAGGCCTTTTAGATAAAAAAGACGATGATAATTTTTATAATACCTTGATCTCGATTGGAAAAAATGGCGGAAGTGATTACCAATACCCAGCAAAAGAAAGCTACAGCAAACACCATTTGCTCGTTTTTGGGGAGTTTGTTCCGTTTGGAGAATTACTGCGTCCATTAGCCCCTTTGTTCAATTTACCCATGTCTTCTTTTAGTCGCGGTGAATACACCCAAGAAAACGTGAATGCAAATGGGTACCAATTAGCCTCCGCTATTTGTTATGAAATCGCTTTTCATGAGCAGGTTAGAAAGAGCCTTAACGCAAACTCTGATTTTATTTTAACCCTTTCAAATGACACTTGGTTTGGAGACTCTATCGGCCCACACCAACATTTAGAAATAGCCCGTATGCGCGCATTGGAAAATGCAAAACCGCTTTTGCGTTCAACCAATACAGGCTTAACCGCTGCCATCGATTACAAAGGCAAAATCATCGCACAAATCCCTCAATTTGAGACCCAAGTTTTGCGTGCCACAATCAACACCACGCAAGGGCAGACCCCTTACACTCGATGGGGGGATGGACCTTTATACCTTTGGATGTGTTTTTCCTTGTGCGTGATAATTTGGCAACGTCGTAAAAACAAAAATCTGTCTTTTAAAAAAAACAAAATAAATAAAAAAAGGATTCAAAAATGAATTTCACCTATAACAACCCCACCCTGATTCATTTTGGTCAAGGCCAAATTTCGAGCATCAAAAACGCCATCCCAACGGATCAAAAAGTGCTGGTCATTTACGGCGGGGGATCCATCAAAAAAAATGGCGTTTACGATCAGGTAAAAGCCGCATTAACCGATCATTCATGGTTAGAATTTTCAGGTGTAGAGCCCAATCCAACCAAAGAAACCTTGGATAAAGCCATTGCTCTTGTGAAAAAAGAAAACATTGATTTTATTCTTGCGGTCGGGGGCGGCTCTGTCATTGATGGATCTAAATTTGTAGCCGCTGGCGCCAAATATGAGGGTGAAAGCTGGGACATTTTAACCGGAAAACACAGCGTTTCCGAGGCGACAGCGCTTGGCGCTATATTGACCCTCCCTGCAACTGGATCTGAGTCAAACTGCGGTGCCGTCATCACCCAAGCTGCAACACAAGACAAACTCGTGTTTATGGCCCCCGCTGTACAGCCTCTTTTTGCTGTTCTTGATCCTGATGTCATGAAGTCTCTTCCTGAGCGCCAATTGATCAACGGCATTGTGGATGCCTGGGTACACACCTGTGAGCAATATATCACCTTCCCAACTCATGCCATGGTGCAAGATGGGTATGCCGAAGCCTTACTCAAAAACCTGTTGGTTTTAGGAGAAAGCTTCGGAGTGCGAGACAATGATGATTGGCGTGCTAATTTAATGTGGACCGCAAACCAAGCCTTAAATGGCTTGATTGGTTCTGGTGTACCTCATGACTGGGCAACTCACATGATAGGGCATGAAATAACAGCGCTTTGGCACGTAGATCATGCTCGCTCTTTGGCCATAATTCAGCCAGCGCTGTTACGCAATCAAATTGAAAGCAAACGCGCCAAACTCGAACAAATGGGCAAAACCGTTTTTGCGTTAGAGGAAACGGCTCATTTAGCAGAAGAGACCATTGATGCCATTGAAGCTTTTTATCATTCATTGAATGTCAGCACACAACTGACCGAACATAAAGAGACAAAAGCCCAAGCCATTGAGGCTGTAATAGCACAACTGGAAAATCACGGAATGACCGCATTAGGTGAAAATCAAGCTATTACGCTTGAAAAAACACGCCAAATACTTGAAGACGCAATTGCTTAATCAGCGCAGCATGAATACCCAAAATAGCTGAATATGCCGATAGACGAGCAATAAACGAAGCCCATGAGCATAGACGGACTGTGTGATTGGGCTGAACGAACCTAGCCAACACCCACGAAGCTCCAATTCCTTTGATAAGATCCTCTCCTCCCTCCCAACGGCGTCATGAAAGATGCACCAAGATAGAAGTCGTTAACGCGCTATAAAGATGCGTGTAGGCGGCAAACGAGTGCAGCCCCTGAGCATAGATCTACTCTGTAATTGGCCTGAGCGAACGCAGCCAACACCCACGCAGTTTCAAAGGCGATGGGTATATCTATATACAGGAAGAAAAGAGCATAAATCTTTGTAAAACCCTTGCCGTCGATTTGGCAAAATTAAGCATAGCGGAAAGTCCTATTTCTGTAGCTAAACCAAATGTGCTCAGAAAATAATCGATGTATAAATCAAATTTATTTTTTTAACTTCTTAATACTGCCAGAAAGTGAGCTGCGTAACATCAGAATATAAATTAGCCCTGGAAAGAATCATAACATAATTGAATTATTTATTTACAAAACACCTCATTCTGATATCCTTCAGTTGAATCATTTGTTTATATTGGTTTTCTATTGTGAACACCCTGGCTAATTATTTAAGAGATTGAAGTTCACAAGTAATTAAATCTTTTTTATCGCTATGCGTGTTTTTTTACAATTGCAATCTAGATGTTGGATATAAGAAGGTAATATATGAAACTTAGATTTCCCCTGTTCTTTTTAACAATATTCACCCTCCCTGTCTTTTCTGAGTCTTTAGAAAAAAATGTTTCATATGAAGAAAATTTAAAGATGAAAATAGAAAAGATAGAGCGAATAAATAATGGA
>CAMRDW010000009.1 GCA_947041315.1 uncultured Enterovibrio sp. | reverse complement strand
TTCCAAATGTTTCATAATCTATAAAGTAAAATGTGGCTTGTTCTGTGTTGTTCATATTTGTCATCTTTTGTTCGGGCTTTTTTTCTTAGCCCTTTAGTATCAGTTGGTTGATGGATATAATTGTTCTTTTTTGAAAGTTAATTTTTAGTGTTGTTGCATGTTTTACATTTTGAGTTGCGTCTAATTCTGCGTCTATTTGTAAGGTGTGTTGCGTCCTAATTTTTTGAGTGTAAATTTTGAGTCTGATAAATAGAACATTGAACGCAATATCCAATAAAGAATATTCGGGAGCATCTGAGTTAAATGATGGTGGTGGCCTGATTGCAAAGATTTCTCCGAAAGGGCGAATTACATTTCAATATCGATGCAGATTTAACGGTGAAAATAAACGGTACAAAATTGGCCGATATCCCTGCGTCAGTTTAAAGCAAGCTCGACAAATACATCAACGAATGATGGAATTGAAAGACGCCGGTCGAAACCCTCAAATCGCCGTAACTGGCGAAACTGATTTTATCACGTTAGCGAACTGCATTGATTTTTGGCGAGAAGAGAAGGTGAAGTATCAAAAGCCAGGAACACAAGACATATACGCGTCGTTTTCTAAAAATTACTACTATCCAGCTTTTCATGATATGAATGTTGAAACGATCTCTGCACGCGAATGGATGTCCTGGTTTGATGGTATCGCGAAAACATCTCCCAAAACTGCACAAGCTGCATTTTCGAAGTTACGGGCTTGCCTGAATTTTTGCAAGTCAAAATTCTTGATTGACGGGACGAACATTGAAAAAATACGTCAACGAGATGTTGGTACATCAGCGGATGAAGGGACGCGCGTTTTATCTGTAAATGAGCTGGCGGAGATTTGGATCGCCATCGAAAGAAGTCGCGCTGGAACGTCAACTAAAAATCTGCATCTTTTAACTATACTGTGGGGAAATCGTCTTTCTGAACTCAGGTTGGCTCAGAAAATCCACTTTGATATGAAAAATGATATTTGGATTGTACCGGCTGAGAACACAAAGATGGGGAATGTTATTCGACGACCGATAACAAAGCAGATCAAACCGCTGCTTTTACGCTTGATGAATATTTATGATGATTATTTATTTCCAGGCGCTTCACTTCATCGGCCTATCACCATTTCGGCGGCTAATCGATATATACGACGATTACGTGACACATTGGCGTTACCGCACTGGCGCACCCATGATTTTAGGCGCAGTATTTCTACGATTTGTTCCGAGCAAGGTGCGATGCCGCATGTGACTGAGCGTATGCTGGGACATGAACTTGTAGGTGTCATGCGTGTATATAACAAGCATGATTGGATTGTGGAACAACAAATTGCGTATGAGACTTTCGGAGATGCATTGTTTTTGCAGATTGAAAAGACGCTAGAAGGAAAATAAGAGAGGGCGCGACATTTTATTACAAAAACAAAAATGTCGCTTTTTATCGTGATTAATTGTTTCTTTTGAATCCACCTTGGTATTCAACCCATTCCATCACAGCGGCTCTTATCCAGCGCATAGGTGATTTGCTTATTGGCTCAGGAAATCCTCGCGTTTTTCGCCATGAAATAATGGTTCCTCGTTTTTTAGAAAAAAACGCCAACACTTCCTTGTGTGAAATTATTTTATTTGATGATTCGGGATACAGTTCTTGGTCAAAAATAATCGGTTCTTTTTCTTGAGCACTATTTATAAATTTCGGAGGAGTGTACGTAAACGAGACGTTCATATGTAATCCCGTGAAATTTCGTTGAGCTTGTCTTTTTCAGCTTGATTCATAGAGAGCTGGAATATTGTTATTCCACAGGCTTTGCGCTTATCGCGTAATCGTTGTGCGCGAATCTTACATTGATGTCGAATTCTAGTTTGTTTGTTCATTTTTTTTTATGTTTCCTTTATCTACACCTTTAACAAATCCAATGAGTTTCCGAACTTAAAACGCACCCGAAAGGTACATCATGAAAGTGTCCCTGTAAAGTGCCTCTTTTTTTTGTGTGCCAAAGACCTCTAAATGAAATTTGAAATGGACAATAAATTTTGTGAGAGGAGAGCACTTTTGAACTAAAAATGAAAAGATTCAAATATGAACATTAGCAGTTGGTTTTTGAGGAATCTGGACTTTGGTTGTAACAGATGCATTAAAATCTATTAGACTAAAACGACGCTAATTGTATTGATTAGCGTCGTTGTTTTTTTGTTATAGCTAACATTTTACATAAAGAGAGCGGGCAATGTTGATCGATACAATAACCAGGCTTAATGTTTTCGGTTCGGGCGTTCTAAAGAGACCACCCGCAAAAAACAACCGTTCCTATAATTTCACAATTCTCATCTATCTGTATATATTGCTCCGGCCAGTCCCGATTCATTGCTCTGAGCATTTTTAACCCGTCTTCAATGATAATCTGCTTGAATGTAGCTTCGTTTTTATTCTTTAGAAAGGCAACAACATAGCTTTTATTTATTGCTTCTCTCTCTGGATCTACCCATATTAAATATCCGGCTTTAAATTGAGACTCCATGCTGATCCCGTCGACTTCGAGTAGAAATGTTTTTTTTCCACAAGGAACAGGACAAGAAAAATGCTTAAAATGGCTTAAATCTGTATGAGTTTCACTCCAGTTAACGGCTTGATTTTTAGTGATTAATGGATAGGTTAATTCATGAATAACAATTTTTTGAAGAGTGTTATTATTTTGTTCTGAAACAACACTTGCATTTCTATCTTGATCCATCCATCCATCTTCCAGCCGCAATGAGTGCTCTATATGACGCGACAATCGACGTCCAATAATTTTTGTTGGGTTTTTTCCCATTAGCCGGCTGAGCTGAGTTGTTGAACGATCAATTTTATCCGAAAGGAAAGTAATTGAACCACATTTATCAATCAGCAACCTGGCATTTTCTAATCTGATATCTTCTATTTTTTTCATAATTTCATCATAAATTATCGCACTAAAATGGTACATGATCTAAGGAGTGCTTTTTTTGTTGCTATCCGAGGTACTAAATTGGTACACTTTGAGAAAGTAGACAAAAAAGGTGCGCTTGTGTATTCGACATACTGGAAAACCCTATCAGCTGAGAAGAAGAAAAATCTGGCTTTGAAAGCTAAAACCAGCGTTGGCTATCTTCGCATGATCATGCGAGGGCAAAAAAAGGCAGGTTTTAAAATCACGCTGCATTTGCATGAACTAACAAATGGTGAAGTGAATAAATCAGTTTTGCGTCCCGATATATATCCGGTTGAAGTTGAAGTTTAATGAAAAAGCTCACTGTATATGCGCGTTTAACTGCAAAGGCGTTCGCAAAATTTGTGAATCGTCCTTCGTTGTTGCGTCGTTTATATACGGTCCATTCAACAAAAAAGCCATTGCAATTGCGTCAACGTAAAACACTGCGCGACGTTGTAACGGTTCTGTTATCTCTGATGGACGCTGAAAATAATCAGATAGGGAAGCACGAACGCGAAGAAATGAATGGCTATACGCACTTTCACCTTCGGACTAAACGCGCAGCTGAAATACTCGGGTATGAAATTACCAAAGGATGTTGGTTTCGTGCAATCGCTCAGCTGATTGATGCTCAATATTTTAAATCTATCATTGCTTGGGTTTTCAGTTTTGACTCTGATGATGAGGATCTTCAGATCAGATCAATTGCATCAAATAAATTGTTCACGCCCTTATTTTTTAGTGATCTGAATGCGTTGATGGATGTTGATGATAAAAATGCAATTGAATTTTCACGTAAAAAATCAACAGCGTCGCGAATTAAAAAACAATTGTCAAATCTCTGGCTAGGCTACATAAAATTCAATGATGATCGCAAGTTAAGGCGCGACGCGCTAAGACGCGCTCAAGCCCAAGAAGAAGCAAAAACAAACCTCCACGACACCCCCCACACTTAAACTCAATTAGTGAATCTAATGCGCTTTTGCGTAGACCTTTTCACGTCTATGCATTTTCAGCGTTCATTTTTTAAACTACTGGATTTTTTTGATCCATCTTAATTTTCTTTGAGTGCAAATTTCAGTCTTGAATTTAGTCAGAAGTGAGGCTTTTTGGACTAGCTGTGAATAAGTTGCGGATATCGTTTGGATATCGTTTTTAATTTAGAACCTAGTAATGGGAGTATAAAAAGCGTCCTCTTTCTTTAAGGCTTTTAAAGATACTGAGGAATAAAAGATACTAAAAAAGAAAAGATCTTCTAATGAAGCGAGTTTTCTTGCTCGCAAGCGAGCTGACACTCTTAATCGACGCTTTAAGCCTGCATCTACACCAAACAGTTATCGAGCTGAAAGAGGCCTGCGCGCAGCTTGGCATACAAGAGCGGCGGCTCTTTTTACATTTAGAGCAAGAGCGGCTTGGCAGGGGGGTACGCATTGCAGGAATTTACGCTCTCACAGCGTCATGCTTACGTGGTTAGGGCTTTGATTTGGTGTTATATCAAATCTATCCAGGATAGCGGTAAGAGGCCTGCGTGCAGCTTGGCATACAAGAGCGGCGGCTCTTTTTACATTTAGAGCAAGAGCGGTTTAGCAAGGTGGTGCGCATTGCATGAATTTACGCTCTCACAGGCTCATGCTTGCGTGGTTAGAGCTTTGATATGGCGTTATATCAAATCTATCCAGGATAGCGGTAAGAGGCCTGCGTGCAGCTTGGCATACAAGAGCGGCGGCTCTTTTTACATTTAGAGCAAGAGCGGTTTAGCAAGGTGGTGCGCATTGCATGAATTTACGCTCTCACAGGCTCATGCTTGCGTGGTTAGAGCTTTGATATGGCGTTATACCAATTTACATTTGATCGCTGCAAGAGGGGCTGGCTGGGAGGTCAACATTTGAAAATGTGATGCGCTTTCCATCGATCATTTGTTGAAAGAAAACATCTACCGCACTATAACTTGATGAAAAATATGATTTCATCAATTAATATGTGTGATTTTTAGCTTTATCGTACTCTAGGTTTTTTTGTTCAACATAATTGCATAGCGGCACTCATTTGATGTGTATAAAAGAGGTAAATGAAAGCCTAATTTTGACCTTCTTTTTTGGAGCCTAAAAAATACCATTATTAAACAATTAGTTATGGTCATTGTGCTTTTATAAGGTCAAAACATGGTTTTTGCCATCAATCCCTTGCTATCACGCTCTTCTTTCTTCAAAATCTCCGGTTCACCGCCACGCAGGCGGCTTAGAAAACTGTTCACCGCTTGGTTTTTTACCTAAACGGCTTCACCGCCACGCAGGCGGCTTAGAAAAGCAAAAGAAATATTGCCATAAAATAATGTCTGTTCACCGCCACGCAGGCGGCTTAGAAAGCTTGTGCTTTTCGCTAGTGTATCAAGCGAGAGTTCACCGCCACGCAGGCGGCTTAGAAACATTTTCTCCACGCAGTTTTTGATATACCAAAGTTCACCGCCACGCAGGCGGCTTAGAAATCTCCGCGGTATACCTGCATGATCTAGCGCATGTTCACCGCCACGCAGGCGGCTTAGAAATGCAACCAGATGATCGGTTCTTACTGTTCCATCCCCACGCAGGCATGAATTTACGCTCTCACAGGCTCATGCTTGCGTGGTAGGGGCGTTGATATGCTGTTATATCAAATTCACATCCGTTGGTCTTGATAGCGAGCTGTGGCTATTTTTTCGTTAATGATGATTTTACTTATTCACCTCAGGGGTGATTAAGTGGTTTCTTGATTTTTTATTTGTTACGTTATTCACCTTTGAGGTGATTAAGAGCTGTAAATGATGAAGGTTAGATTATCAAAAAACCAAAAAGATATTTTTTTCGTGCTATCACTGCTTGAACTGAACGGCCGCCATGCTCCAACCCCCGTTTCTCATGTGAAAAAAATGATCGAGAAATCCATTCAAAAAGAATTGGATCCATCAAATTTTCGCAAAGGTGTTCATCTTCTCTGTTCTCGCGGGTTACTGGATGCCGTTCGAGAGCGGGATCTCAGCCTATCTATCTCACTGAGTGATGCTGGGCGCTTAGAATCAGCGCGGATTTATCGACAGAGAACAATCGTGGAACGGAGTCAACCTTGCAATGAACGGGAGGTTATCGATGTACTGGACGATGTTTTAGATTTAACGGAATTGACCCTTGAGCAGCGGGATGAATTTAAAGATAAATTTGCGAGAGTTATGGATGAAAATAAGGAGATACATGGTGCTTTGCTCGCTGGGAGTGATTTTAAAATAGCATTTTTAGCGGCGGTCAAAGAGTACGGAGTAACGTGTTATTTAAACATCCGAACGTTGCGCTATGTTGCGAGTGAAGCGATGGATGAGTTTAAACAAAAAATTAAATAACATATTGATATATTAAGAAATGATATCATGTTTTTCACATGTGGAAATAATACGATGGGGCAATAATGGCGCTGGACACTGACATCACGTTTGAAGGACGTGATGAATTTAATCGAAAAAGCATCGCTGAAAAAGCAATTAAACTTCTTCGCTCGGACATATCCGTTTCGCCGCTTGTCGTGGATGGTTCATGGGGATTGGGTAAGACAGAATTTTGCCTAAAAATGATCAATCTAATGAAGATTGAAGATACTCACCATCTTATCTATATCGATGCATTCAAAGCTGATCACGCTGATGAACCTTTGCTTACTGTGCTCACTAACGTTTTGGCCGTTCTGCCTGAAAATAAACAAAGAACCCTGATTAAAAAAGCGATGCCAGCATTGCGGTACGGTTTAAAAGTTGGAGGAAAAGCCCTCGTTTCTCATCTTTTACGTCAAGATGTTGATTCAGTAGCAGAAAATCTCGAAAAAGAGATTAAGCAAGTGACTGATAAAGCCATTGATGCATCTATTGAATCGCTTTTAAAAGATCATGCTAAAGCAGAAAAAAACTTACAGGCATTGCAGGGGGCATTAAAAAGTATTGCTCATGAGAAGCCGATGATTTTGTTTATGGATGAGCTTGATCGTTGCCGTCCTGACTTTGCAGTCTTGATGCTTGAAACGGTTAAGCACACCTTTGATATCGAAGGGCTACAGTTTGTCTTAATCACAAATACCGATCAGCTCAAAGCATCAATTAATCACTGCTATGGTCGAACGATTGACGCCCAGCGCTATCTAGATAAATTTCTTAAATTCACTTTCACTCTGCCAAGTACGAAGAATGAGAGCGGGGGTGAAAGTGTTTCGGCTTCTGTTTTTCATTATAAAAAGTTGCTTAATAAAAGTGAAACGCTGAAGGATCTTCCCCTGAATCGAGTTCATTTTTTTGATCTGGTTAAACAGGTCATCAAAATAAATCATCTTTCTTTGCGAGAAGTAGAAACACTCGCTCGTCACATTGAGATTTATCAAACCCTTTCAGATAAAGAATCGAGATTAAATGGTTATGGGTTGATTGTCAGCTTATTAAGCTTGGTAGGAATATTGCTCGTAAGTTGTAAGCCGAATTTAGCAAATGCAGCATTGCGTGAAGAGCTGGATGCAAAAGAGCTAGGTCACTTTCTTGGTCTCGATAATTTACCTGTGTTTAATGATGGAGAGACTGAGCCATCTGTCCTCGATATAATAACAGTCATACTTGGACCCGAGTGCAAACACAACAATCAACATTTTGTATGCCATGAAGATGAACAGAAAAAGTATTGGGATTCACAGATTAGAAGTTTCTATCCCATCCAACATCCTACAGTACAAAAAGAGCAAAGACTTAAAATCGTAATTGATGCGATAAAAGCAATCTACCTGATGACCTGAATACTTATGCGGCATCAGCACGGGCATATCAATATTCATTTCGATATAAATATTTTTTTACTGCATGTTCTTAATAAAAAAGAACTTTAGAGGAAGTAAGGTGGCCGCCAGATAATTGAGGTGGCCATTACTTGAATTAACAAGAGGGATTTTTCTTTAGTAACTCAAGGATCGCTTCATGAAGTCGCACTGGTACTCTTATTCGCATTGTTTCTTCTTCTTTTTTTCGTCCCGCTCCGGTTCGGCTCCCGCCCCATGTGTTTTTTTTCTTTAGCATATAAACCTCATTACAACAAAGTGAAATAGCATGAAACCCGTACCATTGTATACGCGCACTGGTTTTTTTTACATTTGATTTATGGGACGGGAATCATGCTTTTCTTCGTTCTGTGAAGCGTGAGAGATACAATAGAGATATGGAATATGCATTATTTTGAGGTATTTAGGATGTCTGAAAAAATCGAAAGCTTGTTGGCAAAATTTGGCTGCAAGGGACAGCGTTATGGCGAGCATGCACAAGGTACGCCGCTGTTCAGTGTCGATGAGCAATTGGCGATGGTGGGGATTTCTTGGCGTGAGTCGCCAGCGGGCTGGAATTGCTTAATGTTCGAATGTAATCGTGATCAATCGGCATATCGTGAACTTCTTACTATGTTGATATGCGAAGTGAGCGTGATGATGCAAAAATGGCGAGGTCCTCTGCATGGATCCGTTTTACGTGCGTTATCCGTAACGGCGATTGCAGAAATCACGCAACCGCGTGGCGTTATTTGCGGTGAGTGCAAAGGGGCATCAAAGGCGCTCTCAAAAGGAAAACTTCGCAAATGTCCAGCATGCCATGACGGTCATATCAAATGGAATGATTTTACGCGATACGCCATATTCTCTCAGGCTGCGCCTATACAGCACGAACGATTTATTCGATACATACCGTTTTTGACTTCACTTGTCAGCTGGCTTTCTGATGCGAGAGGCATTGCGATAGCGTCAATTCAAAAACAGCTAGAGAAAGAGAGGCTTGATGCCTTGAAAGTAGCATAAGTAAACACGAACAAGAACTTAAAATAGGTATCAAAACGTGTTTAATTTTGTGTTTTTTGGTTGTCTTTGTGTGGCTTTAAGGTAAGCTCACTTTAAATACAAAACGTGTCTCAAAGTGAGTTTATATGAAAACTGTAATTGCAAATGAAAAAGGCGGTGCGGGTAAGAGCACGATGGCATTAAATCTTATTGGGCATCTTTCACCGTCTCTCATTGTTGATGCTGATATTCATATGGGTATCAGCAAGCTGCTTCAACTATCTGATACCCAAATTAAAATTATCCGTCCCGCATCCCCCTTGGATCTCTCCATTTTAAAAACAACAGAATGTGCGGTTATTGATTGTGGTGGCTTTGATTCAGACATCACGCGCCGCGCCCTTGAGCTTGCTGATGTGATAATCACGCCATCTTCTGATGATCCTCAAGATCAATTTGCGTTAGTTGCTTTTAATGAAGTGTTAGCCTTTTTATCCGTAAAAAATAAACGACGTATGGTTGCCCATGTGGTTATAAATCGTGTACATCCATCACGCCAAAAATTTGATGTCATGAAGGAGCTGGTTGACGGTCTCTCTCATATGAATTTGCTTCCAGTTGTGATACCTGCATCGGCACAAATTCCTAAAGCGGCCTTTCTTGGTCGTGGCGTTCAGAGTGGCAGCGTTGCGGCAAAATTTTCAACTCTAGCCAAAATAATAAACGCGTTATAGAATATATTTTGTGTATCAAATTGTGTTTAAAGGTGTTGTGTGACAAGAATAAATATAGGTAACATCAATAAGCCAGCGTTAACGACAACTCAATCAGAAGATGATGATATAGGCACTTTTAACATGAGCCTTCGAGATATGCCAAAGCGAGCGCGCAGCCAATTTAAGAGAATGAAAATGGAAGGGAAAATAACGGGGAGCATGAATGACTATATGCGCCGCGCTTTTATCCTTCAGTTAGAAAGAGATGATGTGTAAAAGATGTAATGAAGTAAGTTAATAAAGAAAGGGGCGAAAGCCCCTTTCTTATTTGATTTTGCGTGTTTTATAGACCAAATACACTAACATAAAACTCTTGGCCGTCATCTGTTATTTCGACCGTGTATGTTATTGGATATGGCTCTTCATTAGTCGAGCCTATCAAGTTTAAGTTTGCTGCACATTGGTAAGCACCTGTCTGATCATTAATAGAGGTTGTTCGGATTGCTGTGAGTGTTATTTGAATGTTCTGGGAGATAGATGCATCAACTTGTCTTGCAAGTTCATCTTTTGATATTTTCATAACCAATTGTTTTACTTCAGAGCTTGAGCATGCAGGAACATTTGAATTCAATTCACCAATCGAATAGAGAAAGAAAACGAAGCAGGTTGTTGTATATAGAATAGAACTTGTTTTGGTAAAAATTTTAGGCCAGCATTTCCAGATCTTTTCATCTTCAGTAACGAATTTAAAGTAGTCGTAATTCGCGAGAGAAGAACAAAATGAGGCAGGTATAATCCAATATATCGTCGCGGGAAATGTGAACGAAAATGCTGATTCGATTAATGATAAAATTCCAGCAAGAAGGAATGTAGATCCCAGAATAATGTTACCTTTAGACCACATTTTCTTGCTAAAGTAGTAAAATGCCCCAAAGAAAAACGCCAACCAATTAAAATTTATTTTATGTTTTTCTCTAAATGAAAGTTTTTTAAATTCTGGACTTTTAGTTGCGGCGAAATAAGATTTTTTATCCGCGCCTATCATTTTTAAAAGTTCAAATTTCTTGAGCCATTTTTCAGAAATGTTGGGTGAATTTTCAGTTTCAGGCATTATTTATTCCTTGTTTGATAAGATAGAACTTTTTAGATAGGTAAGTTTCAATTGTGTTAATTTCGCGCATTCTGAATGCTAATCTCTTTGTTATCAAGTTATTGCTCGTCACAATATTGACAATCTAATTAAATGTCTGTAAATTCCCATCGTCCAAAACCTCGCTTAACAGCGGGGTTTTTGCGTTTTAGTCCCAATGTAAATAAAAGGTGTTCCCGCACGAGGCCATATAGGCAGGGATGAGGTTGGGCTCGCACCCCATTAATGCATAAGTAAGCGATATGATGATAGTGTTTTTCCACGCCGCCTTCGGGTGGTTTTTTTATGCCTGAATTTTATGAAAGAAAAGATCACTAGTTTTGTAGCATATGGCTTGGCGGGTGTAACTGGGGTCGTTTCAGGTTTATCTGAATTTTTTACTGAACTTTCAATCAATGAAGTTGCAGTGATCAGTTCAATTTTTCTGACGGCCATTACCACTGCCATAAATTGGATTTATAAGCACAGAACCTTAAAGGAGCTAAAAAAAATAAAGCGATTACGTGGTTATCCAGATCTTAAGGATTTGAATGAAAAAATTAACGGCGGTTAGCGGCAGCCTCGGTGGCTGCATTGTTGCTGCGGTTCTTGCGCTCGTTTCTCAAAATGATCATAAATTAAAAACCAGTCCCCAGGGGCTGGCGTTTATTGCAAACTTGGAAGGGTGTGAAAATTCGGCATACCAATGCAGCGCAGATGTTTGGACGATTGGTTTAGGGCATACGTCAGATACGAAGGCGGGGGACATGGCCAACACAGAAGAAATTGCAGATTGGTTTATTGAAGATGTGGCCACGGCTGAAAAATATGTTGAACGTTATGTGAATTTACCAGCCAGCCCAAAATTTGATATGGCAGTGAGTTTTGTTATGAATTTGGGTGTCGGTAATTTTCGTAGTTCGACTTTTTTGACCAGTCTCCAATCTGGAACATTTGATGCCGCGTGTTATGAGTTCCTTCGGTGGGTTTATGTGAATGGCAAGGATTGCCGGAAAGAGTCGAGCAATTGTGCTGGTATTGTTAAGAGGCGCTTAGCAGAAAAGGAGATCTGTTTAAATGGTTATTAAGACCGCTTTAGGAGAGACAGTAATTAATTTTAAAGGTCTAATAAATGAACCAGGAAAAGAGGCTTTGGAATCTTTCGGATCTTGAAGCTTTTGGATTAAACCGTGCAACGATCAGAAAACGCCTTCGCGCAGCAGGAATTGAACCTATCGCGACCGGGCCCAAAAACGCCCCTTTGTATGATCTTATTCAAGTTGCACCACATCTTTGTCAAAGACCGCAGAAACAGACTGACGCCCCAGATTTAATGGGGTTTCCTACCGCAGCAGAATTTAGAGCCTTTATTCAAGCCGAGCGTGAAAAAATCAGCTTGGCTAAAGACACGAGATTGCTCGTTTCGGTTATGGAATTTGAAACTGAGCTAGCACGTTGCATTGCAGGCATTAAAGGTTTCAAGGAAAAGGTAATAACGCGGATAGAAACTGTTATTCCGACGGTTTCACCCAATCAACTTGAAGACTTAGACAGATTATTAAACTTCGATCTTAAGGCAGCCTCTGATGAGCTTGCATCAAATTAGCCATTTATTAAACGTCGGCTTTGCAAACGGCGCTGAAATCAGAAAGGGTCTGGCTTATCTTTGCTCACCAACCGACAAAACGCCCGTTGAAGCTGCGGATGATGATTTGTGGATTGCGGATGGTACAGATACGACCAAGTTTTTTTCCTCGTCAGTTCCTTACATGCGAGCCCCCCTTAATGCGTTAGCGCGTCGAATTCATGAAGCTGTGATTTTGGGTGGGCCGGCGAGGAGCGGGAAAACAAAGGCATTAGTGGAAGGATGGATTAATTACACAGTTACGCAGGCTCCAGGGGATATGCTGCTTATATACAGCACAAAAACTAAAGCCACGGATATTTCAAAGTTGGATCTAGACCGATGCTTTAATGCAACTCCTGGCATTTCAAAGCTTCGCACTGGCCGAAAATCTGATGACAATATTCTCTATAAAAAATTCAAAAATGGTATGCATATTCTGTTGGATTCGGCAACAGAAACGAGCCTTTCAGCGAATACGTATCGTTATGCTGGTTATTCGGATTATGACCGCGCGGATGATTCCGTGGGTCAAGAAGGAAGTAAGTTCAATCTTCTTTTAAAACGAGTTCAAAATGCAAAATCATCCGGTATGGCTATGGCAGAAAGTTCGCCCGGACGCGTGGTTCGAAACCCAAAGGCACAAAGCGAATTGGCTCCCCATGAACTTCAGCCGTGCGGGGGCATAGCCCAGCTTTATAATGCGGGAGATCGACGTCGCTTTTATTGGAAATGTGTTGATTGTGATGCATGGTTTAGGCCTGATTTTGAAACCTTAAAATGGGATGATCTCCCCGTGATTGATGCTGTGAAAACGGTTCGAGTTGAATGTCCTCGTTGTTCGTATCGTATTTTTGAGCGTGGAAAATACCAATATAATCTTGACGGCCAATGGTTCCGAGAGGGAGAAATTGATCAATACGGGATCTTAGTGGCAGATGAGAGTGAGATCAGGCAATCGAAATGGGCGAGCTTTTGGTTTGAGGGTGTCATTGCTGCTTATCAAGGCTGGGAGAATTTGGTTTATCGCTATTTTTCTAGCATGGAAGTGCTTGAAGACACTGGCGATGAAGATCAGCTCAAAACATTTTATAACATTGATGTCGGTCGCCCTTATGTTTTGAAATCTCGCTCTCAAGAAATTGGCGCTCATGAACTTCAAGAGCGAGCAAATCAGAACCCCTATGATCGCGCGGTGATTCCTGAAGGGGGGCGCTTTCTCATTATGGCCATCGATGTGCAAGGTGGAAAAAGTAACCCGCGTTTTGTGGTTCAAGCGCAAGTATTTGGTGAGGGCTTACAGCGTTGGGTTATTGATCGTTATGAGATTTTAACGAGAAAAAATGGAGATCGCATTAATCCCGCTGTTTATCCAGAAGATTGGGATTTGCTGATTGCGCAAGTGATCAAAAAAACCTATCCACTCTCAGATAAGAGCGGGCGCGTGATGAAGCCAGTTATGACGCTTTGTGATTCTGGAGGCTCTGGTGAATATAAAGACGGTAAAGCCTGCTCAGTAACAGAGAACGCTTATCAATTTTACAATCGACTTAAAAGCCTTGGTCTTCAGCACCTTTTTCGTCTCGTTAAAGGTGCAAGTCGGGATCAAGAATTGCTCGTGAAAGAAAGCTATCCAGACAAGCGCAGCAAACTCGCTCACGGTGAAATCCCTCTTTATATCTTAAACACCAATCGCCTTAAAAATCGGGTGTCGACCAGTTACGCACGGGTTGAATTTGGCCGCCGTTATTTTTGGTTGCCGTCATGGGCCGAACGAGGGTGGTTTGATGAGTTAACCGTTGAATTTTTGGATGATAAAGGTGCGTGGCAAACGCCAGATAAGGCGCGAAATGAATCATTTGATCTGTGCGTTTACGCAGAGGCGGGAATGCACAAATTGGGCGGGGATGACATCAAATGGGATTCACCGCCAGCGTGGGCTGCGGATTGGCAATTTAACTCTAATGTTATTGATGCCGATCAAACGCCAATTTTTGAAAAACAAGCAAAGCGTCGATACAGGCACTCAAAGGGGATTTACGGATGACAACAAATCAAGAACGGCTTGATTGGTATCTAGAAGCTGAGCGTAAAATTTTGATGCAACAGTCTGTTGAAACCGCAGAAGGCGAAAAATTAACGCTCGCAAATTTATCAACAGTTCGAAATGAAATTGTTCGTCTCCAAGGACTAATTGCAAGAGAGCGAAGCGGGGGGCGCAGAAGCATGATCAAGCGCAATAGACTTGAATAAATTCACACTCCTTGATCGCGCAATTGGGTATTTCAGTCCCACGGCGGGCTTGCGCAGAGCGCAGGACAGGCAGCTTTTAAATAAATATCAAGCCGCACTTCCCGCTAACCCTCACACCAAAAAACGAAATCCACGTTCAACTGGTAATGCAAATCAGCTCAACCAAAGCGCCCGCGCTTTGCGTGAGCGCGCGCGGTTTATGGATGAGAACAATCCTGTAGTGACCGCGATTTTAGATGAATTGGTGGTGAATGTGGTGGGCGCGCGCGGGATCATGATAGAGCCACAACCTTTGAACTTTAAAGGGGAGGTGGATGTAAAATTTTCAGAAGAAATTAGCACCTGGCTTGATCTTTTTTCTTTAAATCAAAACATTGATGCAGAAACCACGCGCTCTGAAACAGAGCAACTTTCGTGCAGAACCTGGCTTCGTGATGGAGAAGTTTTTGGGCGCGCATATATGGGGCATCATCCCGAAGTGATATACCCAACATCGACGCCCTATGCCATTCAGCCTTTTGAACCTGATTTTATCCCCGCGCATATCAATGAACCTGAGCGTGGGCTTTGTGAAGGGATCCAAAGAAACCGCCTTGGCCAGGCGCAAAATTATTTAATTCAAAAAGATAGCCTTGGTTTTGAGTTTGTTGAAGTTGCCGCTCAATACATGTCGCATCTTAAATATTCAAGGCGTCTACATCAAAACCGGGGCGTGACTATTTTGCACTCTGTTTTAGATTTGATTGCTGATATTGAAGATTACGATCAGTCAGAGCGTATTAGTGCGCAAATCGCCAGCCGCTTTGCTTATTTCATCAAGCGTGATGCGGGGATTGGCGAAGAGGCTCATCAAGAAAATGACGTAGAAACAAGCCTTGGCTATGGGAATTCTTTTGAATTAGCGCCAGGAGAAGACGCGGGTGTAATTCAAAGCAACCGGCGTGAAGTGATGAGCTCCACTTTTCGTGATAGTCAGCTTCGATTAGTGAGCGCGGGAACCGGAGTGAACAACTCAAGCGTGACCCGAAATTATTCAGGAAGTTACTCAGCGCAGCGCCAAGAGCTGGTTGATTCATTCAGCCGATATGGGTTTTTACAAAGAAAATTTATAACGGGCTGGACAAGGCCGCAGCATCGACAAGCCTTGTCGATGGCTTTCTTATCAGGTGAGCTAAAAGTGCCTCGAAAGGTGGATCCTAAAAGCGTTTTAAATTCGATTTATCAAGCGCCTGTGATCCCCTGGATCGACCCAAAAAAAGAAATGGAGGGCATAGAAAAAGCTATTCGCATGTCTCTTAAATCTCTCAGTCACACGCAGCGCGAACGCAATATTAATCCGCTCTCGACACGCAGAGAGATACAGGCCGAACGCAACGCGATGAACGAAATGGGCATCGTGAGCACCTCTGATCCAGCGCACAATTTGGCCTTAAAAATTCAGCAAGAAAAAGAGAAGAAATAATGGCAAAACCTTTAGAGCAAAGTTGGTATACCTTAAAAAATGAAAGCGCGTCTGGGCCAGTTACTTTGTATATCCATGGATTCATTGGAAACTGGGAAATTGACGCGATTGATTTAATACGAGCGCTGGTGAAAATCGGTGATCGCGATTTGGTGATGCGCATGCAAAGCGGCGGGGGCTCGGTGTATGAAGGGCTCGCAATGTATAACGCGATTAAAGCACACAAAGGAAAAACAACAGGCGTTGTTGATGGTTACGTTGCCTCTATTTCCACTTATGTATTAATGGCCTGTGATGAAATACAGATGCCTGAAAATGCCGCATTTATGATCCACAATCCTGAAATCGGAGCTTGGGGCGGGGAAGCGGAAATTGAAAGTGCGTTAACACAACTAAAAAATGCAAAAGCAACGATTGCAGATGGTTACGCAATGCGAAGCGGGAAAGCGCTTGAAGACGTGCTTGCTGCCATGGAAAAAGAAACATGGTTTACCGCAAAAGAGGCGCTCGAATTTGGTTTGATTGATGCCGTTATAGATCCTGTTAATTTAACAAATTGCATCAAAGACGTCCCCGCTGATTTTCTGAGTGCATTTAAAAACGCCCCTTCCTCCTTAGTTAATCACATCAATGCAGTATCAAAACAAAAAACAGAACAGGCACCAGCGCAATCGCCTCTTGCCGTGAATCCCGATCTAACTAAAGAAAAACAGGTAACTGAAATGGCAAGTCCCGCAGAATTACAAGCAGCAATAAAAGAAGAAAATGAGCGTCAACAAGGGATCCGCGCACTTTGTGCGCAGCATAAAGTAAATGACACATTGCGTGATGAAATGCTCAATGATGTACTGTGTTGCACCACTGCGGCATCGGTAAAAATATTGAAAAATATCGGTCAGCATTCTGTAGATGGAACCGATCCGCTAAAGCCCACGCAAAGCGACAATCTAACGAATTCTCATCTTTATGTTGGTAATGGGAAAATTACAAAAGATACATTGCAAAATGCCCTTAATGCGCGGTGCGGTGTAGGTGAGGCGGATAAAGACAATCCGTACAAGCACAAAACGCTCATTGATATGGCGGAAATCGCTTTAGGGAAAAATGCAACGGGCGCATCGAGTCGAAATGAGCTTGTGGCACGCGCCTTTAACAGTGGTGATTTTTCTGAAATCATCACTGAAGGGGTGCGCACTGTCATGCGTGATGAAGCGAAGGTTCGCAAGCCTCTTTGGCGAGAAATAGCAAACACTGAAGATCTTCCGAATTTTAAAGAGACAGATTTAGTCATTATTAATGATGCGCCTGATTTAATGAAAATAGCTGACGACGGCGAGTACAAAACAGCATTAATCACGGGAACGGGCGAAAAAATTCAACTAGCTACTTTTGGTCGCTCAATTAAATTTACGCGTCATGCGATTATTAATGATGAGATTAGCCTAATCTCAAAAGCACCGCGAAAGCTCATGCAAGCAGCATATCGACTGTCCGATAAACTAATGTTTAATGCAATGCTTGCGGGGAAGATGGGTGATGGTGGCGCGGTCTTCAAAAAAGACATCAATCTATTTGAAGGAATTAAAAAAGGCGATTACACGGCATTGATAATGGCATTGCATAAATCATTTGCTAGAGCGAAAACCTCTGAGGGGGACGCATTAGATCTACGCGGCGAATTTATTTTAGCATCCCCAGATCACGCTTCTTTTATTGAAGCGGTTCTGAATACCCCCAGTAAAGCTCCTGATTTCAATCCAGTTTATAAGAAAATCAAAACCCTTATTGAGACTGCTCGTCTTGATAATCTCAATGGCGCACTGGCCTTGACGGCTCGTGATTTTGATTCCGTCATTATGGGATTCCTTGATGGAGCGCAAGAGCCTTGGCTCGAAACTGGCGATGGATGGAGCAGTGATGGCGCTAAATTTCGGATCACTTATGACATCGCTTCTAAAGTTGTTGATCGACGCGGCATCGCTTGCGCAACATTCGCTTAAAAAAATATATTTAACCAAAGCCTCGCAATTTTGCGGGGCTTTTTATTGGAAAAAATTTATGCACATTGCACCAGGAAATAAAATCACAATCATCACTCCAGCAGGCGGATTTAAAAAAGACGTGCCAGTTAAATACGGTTCGTTAATTGTTGTGCCTGTAAAAAATGCAACAGAAGGGCAAGAGGTTACAGCTCATCGAAACGGCCTTTTTTCAGGCCCAATTAAAGCGGGTGACAATCCCGCATTCATTGGAGAACCCGCTTATTTTGCTGATGGCGCATTTACAAAAACCAAGCCCGAAACGGGCGTGACTGTCGCAGTAGGCGCTTTTATAGATGAAGGCGTTTTGCTCACCGGGGTTCTTGTTGAATGAGTCTTTTTGAGTCAGGGCGCGATCTTATTCGCGCTTCTATCGTGAGCACATTCGGAAAAAAGCATCATGTAACTTTTGAGGGCGCGCCGATAGAAGCCCTTGGTTACGTCAAAAAAACAGAGGCCGATGGCGTAACGTCTTTTCACTTTTATTCAGATGCAAAAATTAAAATCGGAAGCCGTCTTCTTTATAACAATAAAAGTTATAGCCTGGAATTTTCTAAAATGGCGAGTAATAAATCACAAATCATGCGTGAATATGTGATGTCCTTGCCTGCTAAAAATCTGGCTGGAGGTGGGAATGGATGGTCTGAATTCAAAGATTTGGATTGATACCGGCTTTATTGAAAAATTAAGACATTTGCCGGATGACATTGAAAAAACGGCGGCGCGGGCATTGCAAAAAACGAACCATTGGCTTCGCACTGTCACTCAAGCGGAGCTGGGTTATGCGCTTCAAATTGACACAAAATCAGCGCTTAAAACCCGTTTTCGAAGTTACAAAAAAGGCGGAATGAAAACAACTCTTTGGGTCGGGATCCGAAATATTGGCGTTCATCGATTAGGAACGCCGACAAAAAAAGGAAAGGGCGTTCAAGTTGGCACTCATTTTTTTGATAAGGCATTTATTGCGCCGATGAATTCCAGTGAGCTCTTGGTATTTCGAAGAACAGGGAAATCTCGAAAATCTTTAGAGATGGTGATGCTTGATATTTCTTCTGAAGCAGAAGAAATTTTAGGGAGTTATCAATCTGAATTAAATAAAAAATTTGAGGAGTTTTTTAATCGTGAATTTAGATTGTTACAAAGCGCCCAGTGAGTATGTGAAAGCCGTTATTTTAGAATTAGAGAGCAGATTAAACCTTAAAATAGAAAGCGCTTTTAAGCGCGAATCAGAAGAGATCTTGTTCGCATTTATCTGTTATCACACGGGCGAAGTGGAGAGTAAAGGTTATGCGAATGATGGACGAAAGCAGCATGAAATTGAGCTGCGTTTTCTCGTCTATGTACCTTTAAGTTCTGAAGATTTTGAGCTTGAAGCTTTAGATCTTTCATGTCGAATAGAGCGTGAGCTTTTAGATGAAACATTTGACAACGGATCGATAAATAACATTTCAAAATTAATCTCAAATACCCCTCGGAAATTTTCACCTGAAGCCGGCTTCTTTTTGCGTGTTGTTGTGATTAAACAAGTTATCCGCATGGGGCCATTAGAGGCGTAAAAATAGAGGCACTTGATGCTAACCGCAATACTGGAACACACAAAATCACTTGAAGAAGAAATGCTGCTTCTACGTGAGGAAGTCGAGGCGAACCGCAGTGCATTGGCGAATATCATACGTATCGGTGTTGTTGATAAAGTAGGTGAAACAACGGTGGATATTAAGACAGGCGAAAACAAAGCGACAACGGTTCCGTTTTTTGTTCATTGCGCAGGGCGCGTTTCTCATTATCGTCGTCCTAGCGAGGGTGAATTATGTATTTTGATTAATTTAGGCAGCGGAGATAATTTAAATAACGCCGTTGCCTTAATGGGTTTGCCTTCAACTAAATTTCCCTTTCCTTCTGTAAAAGAAAACGAAGTTGTCACGGACTATGGAAACGGAATGATAGAACGTTACGATCTCGATAAAGGATCGATGGAGGCGCATTATCCAGGCGGCCTTAAAATAATCGGAAACACAGAGCAGGACGGAAATTATAAATCGAGCGGAGATGTTAGCGACGGCATACGCTCAATGAAGGCTGACCGTGAAATCTACAACAAACATGATCACATTTCATCTAGCCCTGGTAATCCAACATCCCCCCCTAAACAAAAGAAAGAAAAGCAGAAAAAGAAATGATGGCCATTGACCCAATAAATGGGCGCACTGTTTACGGTGTTGCTGCTTTGTCATGTCGATTTCGCAGGATTTTAACCACCGAACTCACGAGCCGAATTAAAAGACGGGGCATTGGTAATCGGGCGCTATTGCAGCTTGGACAAATGCAAAATCCGAATGCAGCTCTAATTGTTCAGAACCTAACGCTCGAATCTTTGGCAAACCCCGCCAACGGATTAAGTGATTTTAAAGCGACAAGATGTGTTGCAATGGCAAGTGACGGCGGGTTTAAGGTTGTAGTTAAAGGCATTTGGCGAACAAAAGAAATCACATTAAAAGGGGATATATGAGCGTACCCAATGCATTTGAAACCCCAAATTTTGAAACGCTTTTATCCGATTATATTGCTTATGTTCTTGAATATGTTTCTGCTAAAAATCCAGAACTAACGCCTTTGATTGCTGATGCATTGAATAATGAAAGTGAATTATTAGCTCAAGTTGTTCAAGCTCTTGTCTTAAAGCGTATAGCAGAAAAGCGCGAAGATAATCATCAAGCTTTGCAGATGTTTCGAAAATTTGTCTCTGAAAGTGAAATGGTTGATTTGCTCGCGCTGCAATACAACCTAAAGCGCCAAATATTAAAAAAAGCGGACACATCCATTTTTCCACCTGTTCCGGCTGTGATGGAGGCGGATAAAGATCTTCTAAGGCGCTTTGATATGGCTCCTTACCAATTTCATTGTACCGGAACCCGCGCGGGTTACAAATTTCACGCAATGACTTTGGGTGAAAGACCGTTCGTGAGAATTGAGAGCACTGAAGGTGGCCTGGCGATGCATTTTGATTTTCCAAAAGAGGCTCAACCGAATTTAGTTAAAGATGCCAACGCTCGCATGCTCAAACCAAGCTCTGGCAAAGTTTGTGTGGCTGTTTTGAGTAGAGAGAGCCTTGAAGGTGTTGCAAGCGATGATCTGCTTTCGCGTATGCTTGAATATTTAAATCGTGATGATATCGCACAAGAAAGTGATGAGCTGTCTGTGAAATCAGCCCTTATTAAGCCTTTTCGTATCCATGCAATCTTGTTTACAGGCGGTGATCCCAATCACGATATCACGCAATTAAATGCCATTACCCATGCGCAAGATTTTGCGAATTCCTCTCATCGATTAGAGGGGCGCATTGACCAACTAAAATTGGGTGAAATTTTTTATGGATTAAATCCGGTTCGTGTTGAATTAATTGAACCCGCTTCAGATGTGGTTTGTGCATGGGATGAAGCGCCTTTTTGCACTGAGATTTTAATCGATGTTAGAGCCGAATGATGTTGAATTTATATCTGTTCAACCTGAAAACAGAACAGCACTAGAAGAGGCCATTGAATACGCCTGGCATAAATTAATTGAAAGCGCCCATTCTCCGTACCCAGATCTAAGAAACCCTTTAACCACACAAGAAGAATTTGTTTCTCTGCTTGCGAGCGAGCGCGGCGTGCAAGATTGGCAACCAATCGACATGCCGCATCAACGACGGGAAACAACCGCGAGAGCATTTGAAATTCACAGTAAAGCAGGTTCTCGCGCTGGTTTAAAGATGGCCATTGAAGCGCTGGGGTTTAAAGCTGATGTTGAGCGTTCACCCTTGCCTTATTCCTTGGTTATTTCCGCTGAATTAGAAAAAGAATCGCTCTCTGGTGAAATTCAATTGAGACTTAATTCGCGAGCAGGGGCTTATAAATCTGAGCGAGACACGCTTGATTTACGCCTTGTGAGATCTTCTAATTCACAAATATATCCGGGTATCCTCAATGAGACAGGGGTTATTTTGGATTGTCAGCCTTATTTTTTAGAAAAAAAAGAGAAAGCGAATGATAAAAACACAACTTGAAGAGCTACAAAGTAAGGATTATCGTTGCTATTTGACGACGCTGGGACTTAATAAAGAAGCAGAAGCAAAAGAACAAAATACAACGTTAGATATTAAATATATCGAAATTGGGCGCGGAAAATTACCCGATAATCAATCACCTGTTGATGTTAAAAATTTAATAGATGGATATGGAATGGAGGGTAGATTTAAGTGTTCAGTTAAATCAGACCCTCAAAATCCCGGCGCATTTATTGTTCAAGCATCTATCCCAGCAGATCACTCAATTAATGGACAGTCTTATGAGATTAATGAAGCCGCTTGCTTGCTTGAATCCGGGCTTGTTTATGCTTATAGACGAGTTCCAACGGATTTTCATTTAGTCACCGAGGGAGAGTCTAAAAGTTATATTATTCGAATGCGCTTTCGAACTTTGAATGCAGAAGTTGTTAACTTTACAATTGATCAATCTATTCTTCTTGCAACGCAAGAAGACTTAGCTGATGAAATAAATAAGCTGAAGCTTGATTGTCAATTTCTAGCTTATGACGAGAAGAGGACTTATAGAACTGGCGAAATATGCACAACGATCATTAATGAACAACTTAAAATAATGCAAATGTATGCAGGCCCTAATTTAACTTGCAAAGGAATAGATCCGAATAACATATCAAATAGACACGACGGATGGGAAGATTCAAATGCGCCTTTCTGGTGGATTGAATATAAATCAGAAATCACAGGAATGCCATTTTTCTGGATTGATAAAAAAGCACCGGAATGGGCCGTGATGGAAATTGGTGCGGATTTGCCCGCTGTTGTTTACTGGCGCTTATCTGAAATTTACCCTTATCTTGTTAATAACGGATTGATAAATACAGGGGATATAAGAGGTGAGTTCTTGCGTGTTCTAGATCAAGAGAAAGGGCTAGATCCTTTGCGCACAATTAACTCAAAACAACTGTCTTCACGCCATCATTATTTTGAAAGATCAAATGGCGGCGGTGCTCGTGCATCATCCTGGGGAGATGCAGTCGCTCATATTAGCAGAACAGAAGGTCTCTCAACAAAAACGCTGGATTCTGGAAATCGCGGTAATTTAGCTAGAGATGGAATGAATACTGAATCTGTTGATATCGTTTCATTTGATTCTGTTTCACGTAACGTAGCAAGAGCAATGGCGATAGCAATATGAAAAAAATGTATTGGGCAGTAAATAAAGAAACAAAAGAAATTAATTTAGAACCTATTTTTCCAGAATTCCGAGGGGGCGTTTATCATATACCAAGAGACGCGCTGATCATTAAACCACTCGAAGAAAAAAAGGGTTTTGCTGTTCTTGCAAAATTAGATTTAAATGAGATTGCAATAGGTTCAGAATACATCGAAGACAACCGAGGTAAAACGATATATTTAAAATCAAATTGCAATAAAAAAAGCACTGTTCGTGAGCTTGGTTTAATTCAAGATAAATGGACAGAGCAAATCCCAACGTCACAGTTTGATGAGTTTATTAATGACAAATGGATTAAAAACAAACGCGCGGAATATATAAGTAAATTCAATGAAATTGATAATAAGCGGCGTGATTTATACTCTGAAATAGTTGATCCGTTTCTTCAAGAAGCGCAAATTAAGCGGATTATAAAAACAAAGTCATCTCTTGAAGAAGCGCTAAATATAGAAAGGCAAGCTATTTTCTTGAGGAAGAAAATACAAGACGAGAATCCTTGGCCTGATCCTGTTTTATAAAAATGAAAATTCGTTTAGCTTTGTTTTTTTGAGTGACAAATAATGATAAATAAAAAACACCCGATATTAGATTATCCAATTTTAAACCCATTTAGGCTGAATTCGCGATGGGTAATGCCTGAAGAAAAAACGATTCAACTAACTTTGGCGCAAAGCCAGATGTTTATATTGTGCGGGAAAGTAGGACCAGCGTTGCCAGATTCTTTTCTAAGTCACGGGGTCTTAACTGAAACGAGAAAGATTTTAGATTGTGAGAGTGAAAAATAATGCTAACACCTATCCAAGATTTTGAATTAAATGGCGTCGAAGTTCGAACCATTGAGCCCATGGTCTCGATGGGACCTCTTGCTTTGCAAGTCGTTCATTTAACGGGCACAGCGCCGAATGCGACGATCCCAATCAATGAGCCCGTTCGACTTTTTAACTATTCCGATGCCATGTTATCTTTAGATAAAACAGGAACAAGAGAGGGAACATTGCCTTTTGTTGTTCGATATCTTCTTGAATATGTTCAGTGCATTTTATATGTCACTGTTGTTCCCGTTGCCAATAGCATCGCAAAAACAGAGGCCAACATAATCGGAGGGATTGATCCCGATACAGGTGCGATCACGGGATTAGAAACAACAAAAGCATGTGCTGAAACCCCGACGATCACGGCATGCCCTGGTTTTTCTTCAGTGCCTGTTGCGCAAAAATTAGCATTAATGGGGCGCGATGTGCGGTGCCGCCCTGTTTTAGATGGCCCCAACACCAACGATATGGCGGCAGCAGAATTTGCATCACAGTTTGGGTCTGAAGGAACAGGGCAGGATAAGCTCTGCATTATCGATCCCTGGTTTCTGAAAACCTATGACGGCGCGCAGCTTTTAATGCCCGCGTCCATTGCTTTGGTTGCTGCGATGGCTTCTGTTAAGGGGCATGAAAGCCCGCAAAATTGCGGCGTTTTGTGTGATGAAACAGCGCGAAATGTGTCGTATAAAATCAACGATAAAACAACCCAGGCCAATTTTTTAAACAAGCACGGCGTCGTGACAATTGCCCGATCTCGTATGGGCGGTTATTCAATTATTGGTAATCGCACAAACACGGGGCGATTTATTGCCCATGTTGGCCTTGAAGATCTTATGGCGCGAAAATTAGAAGAAACAAGCCAACCTTTGCTTGGTAAATTGCTCACAGAAGATTTTATGAAGCAAGTTGTTGAGCGACTTACAAATTGGGGGCAAGGGCTTGTTGCAGAAGGCGTGATCCCCGCATTTAATGCATTCTTGCACCCAGATAAGAACAGCGTTGAAAACTACACATCAGGACGTTGGTTTATGTGTATTAATTACGGTCGTTATTCTCCGAATGAACACATGATCTATGAAATGAGTGTTGATAACGGCTTAATTAAATCATGGCTTGAGGAGATAGTGTAATGGCTGACAGGATTAGAATTCGATTGACGGCAATGCTAGAAAGCATTCCTTTAATGAATGAAATCAGTGAATTTATGCCCCCAGAAATCACGTTCAAAATGTCAGAATCTGAAGGATCGTTTGTGGGCAGTGAAGATGCCGTTGCTCTTGAAAAGCTTTCCTTCACGCTTAAATTGCGTGGTGATCATGGTGGTTTGTCTGTCGCCTTTGGAAAATTTTTAATGAGACCAGGGCAGCTTAATGTCATGGAGCGTGGGAAAAATACAGAAGGGCTTATTTACGTTGAAGAGCATTCTCTCTATGCGATCATTAAAAGCGTAAAAAAAGATGCTTATAAAATGGGTGAAAAGCCTTCTGTAACGATTGAAGGCACCTGCAAGGCGTACAAAATGACGGATACAGGCCGCGTCATTCATGACATTAATATTGATACAGGTAAAACCATTATTTTTGGAGAGAATTTAATGGGGCAAGCGGGGATCCTTTAATGTTTGATAGAGATTTAATTCCTGAAAATTGGCGCTCACATCTTTTTATCTTTTCTTTAATCATAATGGTGATTGGATGGGCTGCAATTGAAGCGGTTTTGTATCTGATTTCATTCTTCTAATTGCAGGAAAATATTTTAATGGGGCTTTTGCCCCTTTTTTTATGGGAAAAATAAAATGAAAGAATCAAAATCAGAAACCAAAAGAACGTCAACCTTGCCATTTTTTGGGAGAGGGGGTTCTCATGAGATCGTCATTAAGCCCATTACATTCGGTGCATTCAATAAATTGCCATTTATTAAAAAAGACGAAATCTCAGAGCTTGAAACATTTGCTCAATATAAAGCTGCGATTTTTGAATGTACTGATATCTCCATTGAAGAATTTGGAAATTTTCGCGCGCCTGATTTCAATCAGCTGGGGTCTGACATTCAGGTTTTTATTAACACACCAAGTAATCTCCTGACGGGGCATGAGATTAATGGTGAAACGTATTCCTTTGAGTTGTTGTTCACCTTTAAAAATGAAATAGACGAGGAATTTACGCGCATTCGGTTCCAAGTGCCAACGGTGGGACATTGCGAAAAGTTAGCGGGGATCTTGGATCCAATCGAGCGAGAAGAATTTATGTTTCGCGTGGTTTGCAATCTTGAAAAACAAGATCTCGATTTGATGGCCATGAATGATTATTTGGCTATAAAGCCACAGGTGAGCAATTTTTTTACGCAATCGGCGGCTTTCTTTCCCAAAGCGACTGCGAAGCGCTGATTGATCTCATTCCTATGTATCGTAATACATCTGAAGCAGAAGTGCGCAGCTGGAAACAAGATGATGCATTGCGCCGATACAGCTTGATCCTTGCAAAACTAGGGGTTAAAAAATGAGTGAAAGAATTCGTTTCGCTATTGATGCCGCCGTTAATGGCCTAGGAAATATTCGTTCCGCCACGGCAGCAACAGAGCGTCTAACGAGAGAAACAGAAGAAAGCCGTCAGGCATTTCGCGAGCTTAACGCGCAGGTTAAAAAAGCAGATTCTTTTGATAAAACGCGCAAAAGCATCGCGCGCCTGGGCGATCAATTAGATAAATCTAAAACAAAACACCAAGAGCTCGGGCGTGAGATTGAATCTCAAAAAGATAAGAACAAAGCGCTTCGAAATGAAACCAAAGCAACACAGCGCGAAATCTCGCGCCTTAACGCTGCAATGGAAGAGGCGGGGGAAGACGGCGCATCTGATTTACGTGAAAAATTAGCGCTTGCTGAGCGTAGGCTTTCAAGCTTGAATCAAGAAGCAGATGAAGGAAGAACCGCGCTCCTTGGGCTTGGCGCGGCGCATGCAAGGGCGGGACGCTCTGTTGAAACGTTAACAAGCCGAAAAGCGGCGCAAATAGCTCGTGCGCGGGCTTTGCGGAGTGAACTTCGAAGAACCGGTGTTGAAACACGTGAGCTTGCGTCGGAACAGGCACGATTGGCTCAAATCGCTGAACGTGCATCTGAGCGATTAGCGCAACAAACGCGCCGACTTCAAGAGATGCAAACCGTCCAAAGCCGCATTGATACTCGTCAGCAAGGTCTAGGACAACTTGCGGGGGACGCAGGCGGCCTTGCAATGCAAGCGATGCCACTTGTTGGTTCAATTGCAAGGGGTATGGAAAACGAGTCTTCTTTTGCCAATGTCGCCAAAGTGCTCGATTCAACACCCAAGCAACTTGAAGAGCTAAAGAGCTGGTCTTTAAATTTCTCTGCAAGCAAGGCTGGCGCGGGAATGAGCGCAACGGACGTGAATTCAATGCTGGCCAGTGGCGCGCAAAGCGGGATCAAGGATATCGATGAGCTAAAAGCCTTTGTTACCGATTCAGTGAAGATGGGTGTTGCATTTGATATTGATGCAGCGACAGCGGGTGAGACGATGGCGATCTTTAAATCGTCAATGGGTCTAACCCAAGATAGCGCCCGAACTCTTTCAGGCCTCGCGAATCACTTATCAAATAATTCGGGCGCGTATGCGAAAGACATTGCGGCAGTGATGGCAAGGGAAGGATCGAGCGCATTATCTTCTGGATTTTCCATCGAAGAGGCCACTGCACTTGTCGCATCTCTTTTATCAAACGGAATGGGCGAAGAGCGTTCTGCTACTGCATTAAAAAACATTAGCGGGCGATTGTCTGCGGGGTTTGCGGCAACGCGCGCTCAAAAACTGTCTTATGCACATATTGGTTTAAATGCAGAGGACATTAGCGCAGACATGCAAACTGATGCGAGTGGCACGTTAACCTATGTGCTTGAAGCAATCAAAGAAGCTGATGAAGAAGATCAATCTGCGCTGATCAGTAGCATTTTCGGTGAAGAAGTTAAAGGGGCGGTTGCATCGCTAGCGAATAACACCGCCAACCTTGAAAAAACGCTTAAATTTGCGCGTCAGGGAGACAAGATACATCTTGCATCTATTGAGCATGAATTTCGAACACGGATAGCAACATCTCAGATTGAATGGTCAACATTTACAACTAAATTAACAAACCTATCAATCGTGGTTGGTGATTCAATGTTACCGGTCCTCAATGCTGTTTTGCCCCCTTTAGGTAATTTTGTTGATGGGTTAAGAGAACTTGTTGAAGAAAACAAAGATATTACGGGAGCTCTTGGGGGGGGGATTGCTGCATTCATTGCGTTAAAAGCAATTATTATGGCGACATCGGCGGCAGGGCTTCTTCTTGGAAATACGCTTGACAGAAATCGCCTTCGAAACCTGCGAAGAGGAATGCGTGATGGTGGCGGGGATAATGAGAGGGGCGGAAGAGGAGGAACGCGCGGTGGTGGTGGGGATAATGAGAGGAGCGCAAGGGGAGGAATGCGCGGTGGTGGTGGGGATAATGACAGGGGAGGAATGCACGGTAGTGGCGGAATGCTTGGGAAAATATTAAAACCTCTAGGCATATTAACTGCGGGTGTTACGCTCGCAGCTGCAATCAAAAGCGAGGATACGGTAGCGGCTGGTGGGGCGTTGGGTGATCTCAGTGGATCCGTGCTTGGCACGTCGATTGGTGCTGCAATAGGCACGTTTATTTTGCCTGGAATAGGAACATCTGTCGGCGGTTTTATTGGGTCAATGGTCGGAAGCTATGCCGGAGAAAAAATGGGTGAGCATGCTGCAAATAAAATTGCTACGAATGACATGATTGAAGTGAAAATCGCGCAAGCGGAACAAATTAAAAATGACTCGTATACAATGGCACCCGTTAATTTTGCGCCCGTCATTACGGTAAACCCGTCACAGGGCATGGATGAGGTTTCTATAGCGCAGCAGGTCATCACGCAAATGAATCAGCAATATCCTCGTATTATGGGCGCTAATACCATCTCTACTCGATTGGCTACATCTGGCATTGATATCGATTAAATTGATGCTTTTTAAGCGCGTTACGAGTAACGCAAAAAACATTGACCTTGTATCAGTTTCAACATATTCTGCGCTTGCACTGGCAAAATCTGGTGCCGGGATTGACACCCCGAACGATTACAGGCGCATTGTCGTCAGCTTTGTTGCTGGATTTTTTATGCGTAAGCTTTAGCACATCTGAATCTATGGTGGGCTGGGCGAGGCAGCGTAAGCTGGCCGTTCCTGTAGCGGTAGTGTCAACCTTGTTCAGTTCGCCACCCAGCAGATTGACACCTCTGTGTGGTGATTAAAAGATCATTACAGGAGCTCATCATGATCAATAAAATTCTTCATCTTCTTCCCTTAGATGCAATCACAAGTCAAAACGGCGAACCTAAAACCAATTCTCTCAAAATTGCCGAGGCATTCGGAAAGCTTCACAAAAACGTTATTCAGAAAATTGAAGCGCTTCAATGTTCAGCTGAATTCACTGAGCTCAATTTTCAGCCCAGTGAATATCGTGATAATACAGGCCGTAATTTGCCTTTATACGAAATAACAAAAGATGGCTTTATGTTCATTGTGATGGGCTTTACTGGAAAGAAAGCGGCAGCGATTAAAGAAGCTTTTATATATAAGTTTAATGAACTTTCAGAGCTAGTTGCAAAGGCATCTTCTGGAATACAAAGCGAAAAAACCACAAACACACTTCAAGCGACAAGAATGCGTATTCTTATTGCAATGGAACATGGTCAAGTTGTGAGCACTACATTAGTTCCGCAAAATAGTATTGTGTTTGCACCTTCCGAAATTCACCAGGTAATCAAAGAACCTGGCTATTTTTCAATAGAAGACTATAAACGCATTATTGATGTGGCCGCACAGAAATTAGTGGGTTTTGCAGAATCCGCCCGCAAGGTAAAAAAGCTTCTTTAAACATTTCAGTGAACTATCCAAGGGTCGCATTTATTGCGGCCTTTTTTTTTGCTTAAAATTAGAGGAAATCTTATGCACATGATCATTGGTGAGTTTGTGTTTAGCGTTGAAAAGAAAACCCCGCTTTCAAAATTTAACCGTGTGAGTGCTGGTGTTTATTCGGAGACGCCTTTGTTAAATGGTGCGCGATCAGAAAGAACCGGGCGAGCTCTGGAGAAAATAGATCTCTCCGCAAAATGGATCCAAAGCGGCGCGGCGGTGAGTGTCGATAAATTGCGCGCATTGATGCCAGAGCCGCAGCAAGTGAGCGACGGGGAAGGGCGCAATCTCGGAAAATGGACAATTCAAGCCTTAACGGAGGGGCGTTCTGAAATGATCCATAATGGGCACGCTATGGTGACGGATGTCAGCTTTCAGCTTATGGAATATCGCAATGAAGATTAAAGCGAAGAAGGGGGATCTAATCACAGATTTTTTATTTAAAAACATCGGTGAAGATGATGATGGAACAGAGCGCGCCTTTTATGCATTAAACACGCACGTTCGAAGCGCGGTTTTTCTTGAAGACACTTTTGTGACATTGCCTAAAGTGACGCACCAAAAAAATACTACAAAAATTATTCGGAGTTGGGATTAAACCATGTTGAAAATTACAGGTAAAAACGCAGATCTTATTCATGCGCGGCTTACCCGCTGGTCGCTAGAAGACAGCAGCGGCTTAGATGGGGATTCACTGACATTAACGATCAATTCAGATGATATTGATGGTCTGCCGCCCAAAGGCGAAAAATATACGGCCTTCCTTTGTGGGGTTGATCGCGGTGAATTTCAAATATCAAGACGTTCTTTCTCATTGCAACCAAGAACGATCACGCTTGTTTTAACTGTCGCCCCCTTTTCAGTGAATGATAAGACTGAGTTTCGAGCAAGAAAAAGCTTCTCCTGGAGCGATGCAACAATAAGCAAAATTGTTTCTGATTGCGTTACGCCACACGGTTTTATTCCTGTTATTCACCCCCTTTTAAAAAATATCGTCATTAAACACATCGACAGAACAGATGAAACTGTTCAAGCATTTTTAAGAAGAATGGCAAAGCAATTCGATGCAGTCGCAAAGCCCGTTGATGATAAATTTATCTTTGCCCCCAAGGGCATGTCAAAAGCCGCCTCGGGTCAGGCCATTGAAACCGTGACCCTGTCACTTCCCGCTTATAATTCACCCCTCTCGTCTGATTTTGTGAATGTAACAGGTGATCTTGATGGTCGCTTTGAATTTAATGGCGTCCGCGCATTCTGGATTTCAAAAGATACCGGTGTGAGGCAAGAAGTGCAGCGCGGTGAAGATCCCTTCAAGCCTTTGCGACAAGACAAGAACTCAAAAGAAGAGGCAGAGCAAGCATGCGCCGCTGAGCTTCGAAAAATAAAGCGAGAAGGGCGTAAATTGACGATAACGGCCCCCATCAATCCCAAGGTATTTGCTGAAGGATTGATTCATTTCGACGCATCATTTCCAAAACTTGTAGAAGGGATGTGCAGCATCGATAAAGTGAGTTTTTCGGGGCAAGGGCAACAAGCAAGTAGCATGAGCATCTCTGCAACGTTGGTCGTTGAAGAATGAAAGTATCCTTTAACCAAGGCGTGTTTTTTGCATCGACGATTAGCCTTAAGATTTCTGACGCTCAAATCGAAAAGCACTTACGCGATCAAAGAGTTCGACAACTAAAAGACGTGCGAACCTCCCTTTATTTACGATTTAACGCAAAAAGAAGCGCGGGCACATGGTGGTTTTATCGTTATGAGGGAGGAAAACAATATCCGTATCGTATTGGCACTTACCCTGCGACATCAGCAAAAGACATAATGTCATTAGTGAGCGCCGCTACGATCACTATCGCACAAGATAAAGCGGTGAGCTGCAATCGATTTGAGACTGTCGATCAATTGATTGAGTGGCATGTACTTCGTGAAGTGAAAAAGAAAAACTCAAGCAAAGAAAGGTTGAATAATCTTCGCAGTATGTCCAACCGCCACTTAATCGGGATTTTCCATGGTGAACCTGTCGAAACCCTCAACCATGAAATTATTGACGAGAACCTGGTGCAAGAGATGTTTAATGAAGGGTATTCAGTCAGCTACGTGAAAGCTTTATTCAGTCTACTAAAAGCCGCATTTTCGAGCGCCAAGCGTTTAAAACACATCACATCGAACCCGCTTTCGGAGATTAAATTTAAAAACTTTTTCCCTGACAATTTCAGTTTAACAAAGGCTCAAGTGCGAGGGTGCCGAGTTAATAGCGAACAAATCAAAGGCATTCTTGAAGATTGCGCAAAACAACCGCCTAAAATTCGCATGCTTGTTTTGATGCTCCTTGGTCACGGTGCAAGAATCGGCGAAACAAGAAAAGCAAAATGGAAGAACATCTCATTCAGCTTAAATCATTGGGTTATTCCATCTACTGACACAAAATCAGGCGTAGAGATGATTTACCCTCTTTCCGATCCAATGGCCGCCTTGCTTCTTTCTTACCGGAACTGGCAAAAATCAAAAGGCTATTCGGGGGATTATGTCTTTCCAATCTCTTTTCATCAAAATAAGCCGGCTTATGGATCTCTTGCGAGCCAATGGGTGAGACAGGTCTCAAAAAGGGAATGGTCAGCCCATGATTTACGAAAGAGAGCCAAATCAGTGTGGTTAGAAATTGGCATTGATTACATTATTTGTGAATCTTTATTGAATCATGCAAAAGACAAGCTTGATCAAGTTTATATGCATTCACACATCGAAGATCTTAAGAAAACAGCGATAAATGACTATCATTTGCACTTAAAATCGCGCTGGTCAAGCTGTCTCACACCTGTCTCGCTCTAATTTCAATTCCCTGTATTTCTATTTAATATCATCACGTTGCGCTTTTTTCTGAATAAATCAAAGAGGATGATGATAAAGGCAAAAACTTTATTGGTTTATCCATCAGTTAGGATGATGATGAAGGCAAAAACTTTATTGGTTTATCCATCAGTTAGAACTATAAGCGGGTGGTTGGAATGGGAAATGCCGCCGTATAATTTGGGAAAAGATCAATTCTCATGTTATGCGGTTTATTTTCATTGGTTCGTTCTTTTTTGTATAGTTCATCTATTCGAGTGTTAACAGAATGCTGTCCGTAACTGCCGCGTAGGTAGATTAGAAAAAAGCCATTTCCTTTATTTAAACCTCAAATGAGGATTCACTGTCACATAGTGTCTTAAGACGATTTCTCCCTATCTGAAAATCCACAATGTTTATTTTTACCCTTGTTTAGACCTTCTTATTTTGATTGAAAATAATTCCCTTAATAAACAATCGCTTATGAGGTCCTGTTTTTTACAAGGTGAAAAGAAGGTTTTAAGGGGGCATCCCTTGCTATTAGCGGCTTTTTGCTTCAGAATTTATAGTTCACCGCCACGCAGGCGGCTTAGAAATGACTGAAACGAGTTTCTGTAATTGTGCGCTTGTTCACCGCCACGCAGGCGGCTTAGAAAATCTGAAAAAGCTGATCGGTTAACGAAACTGAGTTCACCGCCACGCAGGCGGCTTAGAAAGCTTTTGGTGCTTTATCAAAAAACGGGAAAACGTTCACCGCCACGCAGGCGGCTTAGAAAAAACATCTCTGTATGTTTTTTTGGGTCTTACTGTTCACCGCCACGCAGGCGGCTTAGAAATTTCAATTATAGTGTTTTAACTTAATCAGAGGGTTCACCGCCACGCAGGCGGCTTAGAAAATAAAAAAAGAAATGCATTTTATGATCAATAAGTTCACCGCCACGCAGGCGGCTTAGAAACTAAAGGAAGGGTCTAATTTCTTCTTTTCTTCAGTTCACCGCCACGCAGGCGGCTTAGAAATTAGAGGTGCGATCAATGAACGCAATGATGATGTTCACCGCCACGCAGGCGGCTTAGAAATAATGACCGGCGCAAAATTTAAAGCTCTACTGGTTCACCGCCACGCAGGCGGCTTAGAAATTTCTGTACTCTTTGATTTTGCTAATCAATTTGTTCACCGCCACGCAGGCGGCTTAGAAAAGTACAAATATGATTTCAATAAGCATATATCCGTTCACCGCCACGCAGGCGGCTTAGAAATCGTTCCTCGGTGACATGTGCAGAGCGAAAAGGTTCACCGCCACGCAGGCGGCTTAGAAATGTATTTCTGGGTGATGGTGGGGTGATGGGGTGTTCACCGCCACGCAGGCGGCTTAGAAACTTAGTAAGATTTTAAGGGGCTGTATTAGCGTGTTCACCGCCACGCAGGCGGCTTAGAAATGTAGGTTTTGGTCTCTATACCATTCGTTCCAGTTCACCGCCACGCAGGCGGCTTAGAAAGCTATTACCGTACCTTTTTATTAAATCAGAATGTTCACCGCCACGCAGGCGGCTTAGAAAGTTTGATTCCATGCAATCATCCATTCTCATGCGTTCACCGCCACGCAGGCGGCTTAGAAAAGCAAAGCATGATTTTGATTTTCAAGAATAATGTTCACCGCCACGCAGGCGGCTTAGAAAAATACTGCTATGCAACGCCAGCAAGCTGATTTGTTCACCGCCACGCAGGCGGCTTAGAAATCTATTTTCATATCCCCGTAATTTTTTTTAAAGTTCACCGCCACGCAGGCGGCTTAGAAACAGCTAATCCCAACACAGGAACCGGATATGGAGTTCACCGCCACGTAGTTATTGGGTTTAAACAAAAAAATATGTTTCAATTTATGCGGTCTCTTTTTTTGTTTTTCCTTCAAAATCTTCGAAAACACGTTTCAAATTATCCGTTTCTACATATAAAGTTTTGAGCCACTAAAATCGTCTTCATCCTTTGTCACCATTGATGTTGTCCCTTAATCCTATTTGGTGGCTTATATATGCGTTAATGCTTATTCTTTTATATGCGCATATGTGAGATTTATGACTGGGTCCTTCCTGGACCTTGTCACAAACAAACGAGTCACACTCGCGTGAAATAAAAATTTTTCAGTCATCTTGGTCATCACCAGCAGGTGTGGATTTTAAGTCTAAAGCGTTATCCGTAACGCTTTTTTTTTTGATATGCACGCTATTTATCACAGTTTTTCACAAGTGATTTTTTTTTGTTTATAGTAGCTTTATTTGCTTGATCTCCAGCGTATGTAGCTATGAGTTCGATAGTGTCGTATTCAAATGTATTTTTATCCATCTGATCTAAAACCAGAAGTAATGCGCTAGATATTTGATGTAATGCGCAAGCTTGAGTTGAGTTGTGCTTCATATTAATTTCTTATTTTTCAATCATCAAAGGAATGTTAAATCAATGAAATGGCTGATCACAGGGGCAGACTGCCTCGAAACTGGGCCAAATTGAGACATGAGTCGAATAATGGTGAATGCATAGATCTCTATTTTCATGCTATTGGTTGCTATGTTGCGGGATCTGAATCAGCACACATCATTTTTGATCTAAATAGAAATCCAATAATTATCAATACAACAGCGAAATTTCTATTTCCTTTGCACGCCAATCTTCATCAGCAATACAAAGCACAAATTTCTCATATCATAAAAAACAAAATTCAAATAAAAACAATTGATTTCTCTCGGGGTCAGGCATTTTGCTTCTCGAAAAGGCCATTATTTTTTAATAAGAAATTAATAGGGATCATTTTTGAGGGACAATCAATCCTACACTCTGAAGAATCGTTGTATATGACGTTGAAATTAAAGCGTACATCAAAGATTAGTGCGTTTAAGCTTAGTCGCCTTGATGCTCTTATCATTGTCGCTCTAAAGTTTGGCTATAACGCTTCACAGGCCGCAAGGATATTTTTTATTACTCAAAAGGCAGCCCGTTCAAGAATTGAACGGTTGATGTTGAAGTTTAGTGTTTCTTCGAGAGATGAGCTTATTGGAGAGTTGCGTTCTTCTGTAATGATATCCGCTGTTGCCGAGGCGTTGTTTCAAGACTCATTTTCAATGGTGATTGATGATGCGTCACTGCTTACCTGTCACCTTTAAAGACGATACCTGTCTACACTCGTATTTTTAGGTGGTTTTGCGTCTTATTTGCGTCTTATTCTTATCGCTTAGAATTAGATGTAAGTTGAATCATAACGTTAGCGTTAAGGTTTCATAATCTATAAAGTAAAATGTGGCTTGTTCTGTGTTGTTCATGGGTGTCTCTAATGTGGCTGTAGTTGTATCTAACCCATTTATTTTAAATAGGTTATCTTGAATGTGTGTTTTGTTTTTTAAACGAAATTGAGCGGTTATTGTGTTTTTTTCTTGGATGTTTCGCCTGAATTTCTGTCTGTTTTTCTTGTCGAGCGCTTTTCATCTTTGATGGACTCGTCGCTTTGAAACGGCTGGGCTGTTGGCTTTTTTGTCACATTCCCCTCTTTTTTATCAGCCGACTGCGATACCAGCCTTCATCTTCACATATCCTCTGGAGAGGTCTGTTTTTCTCATCAGCGCCAAATAGAATAAATTGTAAAGTAAATTCAATTCATTGAACATATGCTCAGGGTCTTCACGCGTTTGTCGCTGGTGCGCATTTTCAAGTGTCTTGGGTATATCCCTTACTTTTTGCTTTTTACCCTTGTTTTGATCTTTTTTTGCCTATTAAATATTTCCTTAATAAACAATAATTTAAGTCTCATCGTTTTTAGAAGGGTAAAAGAGGGTTTTTGGTTTTGATCCCTTGCTATCAGTGCGTTATTGCTTCAGAATCCGGTGTTTACCGCCATATAGGCGGCTTAGAAATTCATGAGTTGATAGGAATCTGGTATCGGATGGTTTACCGCCATATAGGCGGCTTAGAAAATTATCAACACACTTTTCTTTGAATGCTATGAGTTCACCGCCATATAAGCGGCTTAGAAATGGTTTTGATGATTTATCGAGACACTTAAAGCTCATTTACATAGATTGGCATCTTTAGTTCTTAAGATCGCAGGCTTTCAGCCCACACCCGACCCGCATGCATTAGGGGTTCAACAGCGAATCCCTCTTGTATCTTCCTGTCACGACCTTCAAAATTTCCAGCTTTAAAATAAACGCCAAATTTGCAGATACTCAAAACATTTGATCTTGCATGTAGGCGGCAAGCGAGTGAAACCCTTGAACATAGAGGCGCTATGGATGGGGTTGAGCGAGAGTAGCCAACACCCAGGCAGCTTCAAAGGTGAGGGGTATAACAGGCTTAACGCGTTCCTGACACAATACGCTTTATGACGGCATCCTTGCCGTCATTACGCATTTGTTGTTTATTTTTCAGCAATTTTGAAAAGGTCGGGAAGTGGATTAATTGGACACTCAGGATTAATTTATTTGGGCTGCTGTTTTAACCTCTTAAGATCGCAGGCTTTCAGCCCACACCCGAGCAAAAGGGGTTCAACAGCTAACCCCTCTTGCATCTCCCAGCCGCGACCAACAAAATTGCAAACCTCAAAATAAACGAAAAATTAGCTAACAGGCTTAACGCGTTCCCGACGCGGCAAGCCTTATCGTGGCATCCATGCCACGATTACGCATTTGTCGTTTATTTTTCAGCAATTTTGAAAAGGTCGGGATAAGAGCAAAATCAAGATCAAGATCAAAAGAAGGGGGG
>CAMRDW010000008.1 GCA_947041315.1 uncultured Enterovibrio sp. | reverse complement strand
TAACGCCTTGATTTATTCCTATTGATTTGAAAATAAAAGGGCTGCTATTTCCTTTGCCCCCCCTTATTACAGCGTTCTTCTAGGCGTGCGGCTTTCGTTCAGCGGACGTTTATTTTTGGATTTTTTGTGGCGTTTATTGTTTTTTGACGCGCGATGAAGGCTTCACTTTATGGAGGCTTCGCGCGCGTTTTGAGGTTATTAATACTTTGATGCAGAAGAGGAGAGGGCAGTGTATAAAATGTGAGATTGGGGAACCTATATTTGAAAAAAAGGCGGTGATTTTAATATCGATAATCTACCCCAATGATAGAGAGGTTGTTTTTTGACCAAAACATGGCTTGGACGCGGTTTTTTACATTGATTTTTTTGAAAATATTGTATAAATGTGATTTTACTGTGTGCTCGGAAACAAAAAGACTCTCCGCAATTTCATTGTTTGACGCGCCTGTTACGAGTTTTCTTAAAATCTGTTGTTCTCTGTTTGTAAGGCAAATATCAGAATAATCAATGTGCTTTCCATTGTGTTGCTGATAATGATGAATAAGTTCCGCCAGTTTTTGTCTTGGGAGCCAGTATTCCCCTGACAGCATTTTATCAATGCCATAGCAAAGGTGATCTAAATCATCTTCTTTTTTAAAGACACCTTTAATGAAAGGCCAGCTTGCAAGTTCTTTGGCTGAAAGATCATTGGCATTAAAAAGTGCAAATACATGCAAATCACTGAATGCTGAAAGATTTTGTTTCACTATGTTGATGTCTTCGTTCCCAAAAGCATTTAAATCAATCAAAACTAAGCCTGAAGAGATTGAGAGTTTATCTGTGATTTCGTGTTTTTCAACCAAAGTAATATGACTTTTAATTTCATTTTTTAGGCATGAAATTAATGCTGTTACGCTCATACTGGGTTCGGAAATGAGTAAAATACTGTTTTTGTCCGAGGTGGTTTCTATGGTGTCCATTAAAATCCCTAACCTAAATAGGTTGTTAGAATGAGGCTGTTTTATCGCTTTGAGTGAAGTCAGTGAGAATGAAAACAAAGAGATCATGGATGAAATGACTTAAGCAAAACATACAGTGATTCTTCTAATTTATTTTTCACAAAGACAGATTGACTCAGACTTTCTTAAGTTTAATACAATATTTTTTTTGCGTTTAAGTTCATCGGAGGAGAAATTGGTGTTTTCTAAGCAAAACAGCCCTTTAATCTGTTTTAATCGAAGGGATGTTTCAGCGTAAATTGGGATCGTCTCACGAGATGAATAAATTGCGGTGAAAAAAACCGCCTTATGTAGTGTGGGTAAAGTGCATCTGTTATTATGAAAGACGATAGATCATTCACGCACTCGAAGATTCATTCTGCAAGGTTTCGGAGCAAATTATGGCCACCCGTGGTGTAAACAAAGTAATTCTGATAGGCAACTTAGGTAATGACCCTGAAATTCGTTACATGCCAAGTGGTGGAGCAGTGGCGAATATCACCCTCGCTACATCTGAAAGCTGGCGTGACAAGACCACTGGCGAACAACGTGAAAAAACAGAATGGCACCGTGTTGTTCTGTTTGGGAAGTTAGCTGAAATTGCTGGTGAGTATTTAAAAAAAGGCTCTCAAGTTTACATTGAAGGGCAACTGCAAACGCGAAAATGGCAAGATCAAAGCGGTCAAGAACGTTACACGACTGAGGTGGTTGTTCAAGGTTTCAATGGTGTTATGCAAATGTTGGGTGCTCGCGCACAAGGTGGATCATCCACAATGGGCGCTTCGCAAGGCCAACAAAGTGGCTGGGGGCAACCACAGCAACCACAGCAACCAGCATATCAACAGCAAGCCTCGCAGCAGCAAGCACCAAAACAACAAAATCACCCACAAGAGCAATCTGCTCCGCAGCAACAAGCGCCAGCGCAGCAGCAGTATAATGACATGCCTGATTTTGATGATGATATTCCATTTTAAATTAAGCAGATATACCTTTTACCTTTGAGGCTGCGAGAGTCCTGGCTGCCTTGATTCACCTTAATAACACGGTGAATCTATGCTCAAGGGCTTTTCGTTCTGCTTACCCTCCCTGTCTTCATGTTTCTTCTATATAAAGAAACACCTTCAATTTAACCTCTTGAGTGCTTTTTTGTCTTCAAGGGGTTTTTCTTTAGCTCCTTTTTTTCATTAATTTCTCTCCTAATAGACTGAGCATTTAGATGCATAAGCTAAGGCCTCTTATTTCACTTTGCTTAACTGATATGCAATCACAGTGAAGGAAATTGACGATTTTATGCGTGAGAAGCTGAAAAAATTAAAATGTCGAAATATTGACTGTGTCTTTTTTTTTAAAAAAATCATTAAATGTTTAAATATGTGTATTTATCTGTTTAATTTACAGGAAGTAATGATAAAATATATGATTTTTGATCTTTGGGTTGCAAGCGGTTGCTTTTATTGTTGTTTTTTTTACGAGGAAGGACGTTAGTTTTAGATGATTATTTATGTAAAAATGGAAATTAGATCATAAAAAAAAATGAAATATACAACAAACGTTTAAAAAACATACAAATACGCCAAAATATTGTCATTTGGCGCCTTAAGTTTGACGCCTGTCGCTGTTACAATACAATGCATTGCAAACTATACAAATGCCGAGCATTATTTGGACGTAAATGGCTGTATCTACTCTTCTTGAGCGACTTCATTATTCTAAGCAGCAACACACTGTCAGTTTGTTTGTTTCTGCGAGCATTGTGGCAGTTGGTTTTGATAAAGAAGGAAAAACTCAAGTTGCGAGTTGTTCTGTCTCTTCAAATCCTTGGCTTGCTGCACGTGAATTACTTGATGAACTCGCGTTTCGTAAAATGACGTTAAACGTCGTTCTTGGACATGGTTTGTTTCAATCGATTTTGATTGATGATCCAGGTTTATCTGAACAAGACAAATGTCTTGCTCTTCCTTTTCATATTAGAGATCTCATTTCAGGGCCGCCTACCGAAATAGTTGCTGACGGTTATAGCTTACAAATTGCAGATCGCTATCAAGTTTTTGCTACGCAAAAAGGACCGCTTTTACAATTCACGAACGATTTAAAAAAGCGCCGCTGTAAAATCAATTGTGTTTCTGTTGAAAGTGTTGTTTTGAGCCAATGGACTGATCTTGATAAAACCGAAATGGTCTTAAGTAAAGACGGTCAAGGCGTGGTTCAATTAAGTGTTTTTAATCAAGGTAAATTGTGCTTCTTGCGTCAAATTAGGGGGATGACTCTTGATGAAGCCATGCTTCAGCCTAGGATTGTGGATGAGTTAGTGCTTGAAATTCAGCGATCACTGGATTATTTACAGCAGCAATTAAAAGCAGTGAAAATCACGGGATTGGTTGTTAGCTTGCAAGGTGTTGAAGACAATGAACTTGCCTTGCAATTGTTGTTACGTCTTTCAATTCCTGTGCGTGCTCAGACGATCTTCGAACAAGCCGATCATTTTCAACACATTACCCTTGCAGCTTTAAAGGAGGATTTTTCTCCTTACCTCAACTTGCTGCTTTGTGGCGAATCCTTGACACAAAAACCCTTTTTAACGTTTGGGCGAATGATCACCTTTTGGGGAATGAGCATTCTACTTATGGGGTTGGCTGTCGCTTATCAACAAGTCAATCTTTCCAAAATGGAAAAAGAGTTGGCGCTTTCTTTGAGCGAATTAGAGTTGGTTAAAGAAACATCCTTAGGATTGGATGAGAAATTGAGCCTGCACCTTCCCTCATTAAGCTTGGCCAATGAAGTTGAATCGCTAAAAGAGCTTGCCGCCTCTAAGCGTGCGGCCTTAGAAGCCGTAATGCAGCATGACGGTGCCCTTCAGCAAGGTTATGTTTCTACATTCGATGCCCTTACAACCTTGTCTCGTAAAGATATTTCGATTGCTGAAATTTTCGTCAGTCTTGGTACATTAAATTTGAAAGGTCTTGCCGCAACCCCAGAGGCTGTCCCTTCTTGGCTGCAGTCTTTTCATTCAAATCCAAAGCTTGCCGCGCGTGTTTTTGAGTCGATGGAATTGACTCGAAATGAAAAAGACACCCTCTTGCATTTTCGCTTGAATTCGAAAAGAGATGAAAAGGAGAAGACTCTATGACGGGGTTTCTTGATCAAATAAAGATGCACTTTGAATCTTTTTCTTCTCGAGAGCAATGGCTCCTTGGGGTGGCCGGCTGGCTTTTTATTCTTTGCGTGGGATTCAGTTTTTTTCTGTTTCCTCAAATCGACATGTTGGGGCAATTCAACGCTCAAAAAAATGAAAACAAGCGCGCTTTAGAAGAGGTGCTTCTTCTTAATATACAAAAAGAAAAAACCTTGAATGGTTCGGCAGACATCGAGCTTGAAGAAGAGCTCGTGAAGCAGATGAACGATGTGAGAGATCTAGATAATTTATTAGGAAGTAAGGTGAATGGATTAGTGAATCCCTCTGATATGCCTGCCTTGATGGAAAAAGTACTGAAGGGTTCGGGACGATTGAAGTTATTGACCATGCAGTCACAGTCTCCGATTCAGCTCGCCTCAACGGAAGATAAGCGTTATTACATTCATCCGGTATTACTGACATTGACCGGGGCTTATTTTGATATTGTTCATTACCTTACCGCTCTTGAAGCCTTGCCTGTCAAATATTACTGGCAAAGTGTTGATTATCGCGTTCTGCGCTACCCATTGGCTGAGGTGAAAATCAATGTTTACACATTAGGTGAAAGTCCTGTGTTTATTGGAGGCGTTCGTGAGGTTAGAAACTAAAGCTATTTTGCTTATTTTTTCATTATTCGTTCCTCCAACCTCTTTCGCTCAAGGCGATCCGACGGCACCGCTTGGTTTTAATTCTTCAAATGCAAGGCCGAAAGCGAAACCGAAGGTCTACCTTCCAAACCTTGAAGCGATACTCTGCGATGAGCAAGAAGGATGCACTGCAGTATTAAATGGTCGAGTGATAAGCCAAGGCCAGTCTATCAATGGTTACGTCATTACAGGAATTAATGAAAATAACGTGATTGTGAAGCGCGGGGATCGTCACTGGTCGCTGGTGCTATTTAATGAACAGGTGATACAGTGAATAAAAAGTCAATGTTGACCAAGTTGGTTTTAGCTTGTGCAAGCCTCTCTTTTTTGGCCGCGTGCCAAAACGTTGGCCATCAAAAACCAACAGAAATTCAAAGAGAGCTGACAGAAGCTTATGAATCAGAAAAGAATAAGCCTCTTCGCGCCCTTCCGGATTCTGTTGCAAAGGAGTTGATGGGAGACGATGGTTTCTCTGTGGCTTCAGGGAAAGGAGGGAAGTCTGAAAAACGTTTGCGAGTGAATGCGAAAAATGTCGACGCCAAGGCTTTTTTTACAAGTTTACTCAAAGGAACCGGATACAACTTGGTATTGCATCCTGATGTGAAAGGAAAAATATCTCTTTCTCTACAAGATGTAACGGTGCCAGAAGTTTTAAATGTAAGTTCTGATATCTATGGTTACAACATTGAAACACAATCCAAATTGGTTCGTATTTTCCCCGCAACATTACGAACAGAAACCTTCCCTGTTGATTATTTGCAGTTACAGCGTTCTGGTCTTTCTTTAACGTCGGTCAGCTCTGGCGCCGTTTCAGGTGTAAGAGATGCTGACGGTTCACGTTCTCCTGTGGCCACGGGAGGGACTGTGATTGAAACGCGTTCAGAAAGCAATTTTTGGGTGCAGTTGGAAAAAGCGGTCACCGCCATGATTGGCTCAGGTGAGGGACGCAGTATTGTTGTTTCTCCACAAGCAAGCATCATTACAGTGAAAGCCTTTCCCGCTGAGCTTCGTGAAGTGAAACGTTTTCTTGGCACCTCAAAAAAACGTTTACAACGTCAAGTTATTTTAGAAGCGAAGATATTGGAAGTGACACTCAGTGATGGGTATCAACAAGGCATTAACTGGAACAACATTGTCAATAATGTGGGCAATCGAGTGGTTTCCATTGCTCGCCCTGGCGATGCCGCGCTTGCGGGTAATGCAATTTCAAATATTGTTGGCGGTCAAACCAATATCACCATCAGTGATGGCCACTTTAATGCGGTGATGAAATTCTTAAATACCCAAGGTGATGTCAACGTACTTTCCAGTCCTCGCGTCACGACGGCAAACAATCAAAAAGCTGTAATCAAAGTGGGCGGTGATGAGTATTTTGTCACGGACATTTCATTTGGAGATGTGATTGGCGACAATTCTGACTCAGGGCCAAACATTGAATTAACACCTTTCTTTTCGGGTATTTCTCTTGATGTGACACCGCAAATAGATGATGAAAAAGGCGTCTTGTTGCATGTCCATCCTGCCGTTATTGATGTCAAAACAGAAGAAAAGAAGATCCAGCTCGGTTCTGCTGCCGCGCCTTATATTTTGCCATTAGCGAAAACCTCGATTCGTGAGTCTGATTCGGTCATCCATGCGAAATCCGGGGATGTCGTTGTGATTGGTGGCTTGATGAAATCTCACGTCGAAGAACTGGTTTCTAAAATTCCAATTTTAGGGGACCTTCCAATCATTGGAAACCTGTTCCGTAATGTGAATCGAATGAAGCAAAAAACAGAGTTGGTTATTTTAATCAAGCCGTCTGTGGTTGGTGATGATACATGGCAAAAAGAAATCCAACGATCGCGAGATTTGCTGGAAGAATGGTTTCCTGAAAGTTAAGGCACTGTGAATAAATAATGTACCAAGCATTCTTTGGCCTCAATCTGATGCCGTTTTCTTTGACTCCTGACACCCGAAGTTTCTTCGGGTTGCGCTCTCACGTTGACGCCGTTAATACCTGTGTCAGCGCGATGGAAATGGGGGAGGGGTTGGTTAAGGTGACGGGAGAGGTCGGAACAGGAAAAACCATGGTGTGTCGTCTTTTACTTACAGCATTAGCGAGAGATTTCACCTTGGTTTTTTTGCCTAACCCGGCGAACAGTGTGGTCAGTTTGTATCACATGATCTCCTGTGAGCTTGGCATCTTAGAACAAACCGAACATGACAAATTATTAGGTTCCATTCAACGGGTTGCAATCAATGCTGCGCGTTATGGAAGACCCGTTGTCATTTTATGTGATGAAGCTCAGGCCTTGCCTGATGATGTTTTAGAGGCGGTGCGTCTACTGGGGAATTTAGAAACAGAGCAACGCAAGCTTATCCAGCTCATTTTATTTGGGCAGCCTGAGCTTGATGAGCGATTGGGGCAATATAATATGCGCCAATTGTTACAACGCATCAGCTTCAGTGCTTCTTTAGCGTCTCTGACTTATGCGGAAACATCGGCCTACATCGATCATCGAATTAGAGAGCAAGGCGGCTCTTTGAGCATCTTTAATTTTTGGGCAAAACGGCGAATTTGGGTTGCCAGCCGAGGCATTCCAAGGCTTATCCATCAGTTGTGTCATAAAGCCTTGTTACTCAGTTACGGTAAAGAAGAATTATTTGTTTCAAATAGAACGGTTCGACTTGCGATTAAAGACACACCGATGGCAAGACAGCATCATCCGCTAAAAGCGATATGGGGTTAAAAGATTAAATGAGTGAATTAAATCGCCTCTTAAGCGACCTGTCGTCGCGGGATGATAAAAATAATAAAGTGATGTTGGTGACGATCCCTGGGAATTGGGGATTTCGTTTTGCTCGTCTTTTTTTAGCCTTGTTTGCTACTTTGGCGGGGGCTTCCAGTATCGCTTGGGCTATTTCAAATGCGGACTTTAAAAAATTGGGCACCCACTTTAGTGTTTCCGCTTTGTTACAAGACGAGAGGCAGACCAGTAATTTAGGGCATGGTGTTCCTGGCATGCCACGACCCGCAAGCACGCAAGCGACGCAAATTTTAGCGCAGTTGAGTGATCCGATAGATGTCTTTGAAACCTTGCCAAACCATATACGAACAGATTCATCAAATATTCAAAAAATTCAGCAAATAAGAGAAGTTAAAGTTCAAGAAGAAGAGCCTGCGAGCTTTCATGTTGAATCAGTGAATCTCTCTGCGGCCCAATTAAGCACTTTAGCTTATGAAAATGCCCAGAAAAGAGCCACAGAAGGGGACATGAAAAAAGCCATTAGCCACCTCTATGATGCAGTGGAATACAATCCGCGTCATCTTTCTGCAATCAACCAATTGGCGGGTCTTTTGTTTGCAAGGGAGCAAATCCGTGAAGCCGAAGCGGTTTTAAGAAAAGGCATTTCGATGACGCCCTTGTCGAGTACCTTAAGGGTGACATTGGCGCGTATATATCAACAAACGAACCGTGAAGAATCGGCCCTGATAGTCCTTATTGCTGCAGAAGATTTACTGAAGGGAGATGCGATTCGTTTGGTTTCGATGCGAGCGGCTTTAGCGCAAAAATTAGAAAAACACGATCTGGCAAAAGAGAGTTATCGCTGGCTAACAGAAAAAGAACCGATGGACGGGCGCTGGTGGTTAGGGTTTGCCGTGTCGGCGGAAAGAGAAAAAGAATACAAGGATGCAGAAAAAGCCTATCAGAAATCAGTTACAGCGGGGGGTCTTAGTGATCAGGCTGTTGCATTTGCTCGTCAACGCTTGCTTTATTTACAGAGTGTGACGAAAGGGGAAGTAAAAAATGGTAATTAAACTCCAAAAGCGTCTTGGCGATTTATTGCTTGAAGAGAATATTTTGACGCCAGATTGTTTGAGTGCGGCTTTACACCGTCAATTTGAAACGGGTGGAAAGTTAGGGCAAACATTGATTGAAATGAATTTTTTATCTGAATTTCAATTGTTGAATTTTCTTTCTCGACAGATGAATTTGCCTTTTGTTGATTTGCGTCGAACGCAAATAGATCCAAATGCTGTCACCTTGTTACCCGAAGCGCATGCACGTCGGTTTCGCGCCTTGGTGATTGCTCTTTCTGGAAATACAGTGCGTGTGGCCATGTCGGATCCCGCCGACCTTAGCGCGCAAGAAAGCATTTTTAATCTTTTGCATGCATTCAATGTTGAATTGCTGGTGGCCGCCGAAAAGCCTTTGATTGAAGCTTTTGATCGCTATTATCGCCGAACGAGTGAAATTGCCTCTTTTGCTGAACGTTTACAGGCAGAGCAAGGACTGAATGGCGTCGGGCTTTTTGGTGAGAACCTTGACGCTCAAACAGAAGAAATGACCATCGTTAAATTGATCAATTCACTGTTTGAAGATGCGGTTCAAATCAGAGCCTCAGATATTCATATTGAACCTGACTCGGATGTGCTGAGAATTCGTCAGCGTGTGGACGGTATATTGCACGAAACCTTGCTGAAAGAGCGGGCCATTGCGGCGGCTTTGTTGCTGCGATTAAAGCTGATGAGCGGCATGGATATTTCAGAAAAACGCTTACCTCAAGATGGGCGTTTTGAAATCAATGTGCGAGGAAGCGCCATTGACGTGCGTGTTTCAACCTTGCCCGTGCAATACGGTGAGTCCGTTGTGATGCGTTTACTCAACCAATCTGCTGGAGTGCGAGCATTAGACGATGTTGGTATGGACCCTGTGATGTTGGAACGTTTCCGTCAACTTCTTCTTCGTCCTCACGGTTTGTTATTGGTTACAGGGCCTACGGGATCAGGAAAAACAACCACCCTTTATGGCGCTTTAAATGAACTTAATGTGCCTGCAAAAAAAATATTAACGGTTGAGGATCCTGTTGAATATCGTTTACCCCGAATTAACCAAGTTCAAATCTCGAACAAAATAGGGTTAACATTTTCATCGACGCTCCGTACTTTTTTGCGTCAAGACCCTGACATTATTTTGGTCGGAGAAATGCGAGATCTTGAAACCGTTGAAATTGGCTTACGGGCGGCTTTGACCGGACACCTTGTTTTATCCACTTTGCACACGAACAATGCCATTGACAGTGCGCTTCGGTTAATTGACATGTCCGCGCCGGGTTATTTGGTAGCAAGCTCTGTGCGCGCTGTTTTGGCGCAACGTCTCATCCGTTGTCTTTGCCCTGATTGCAAAATCCCATATGAAACAAAAAAAGAAGAAAAGGTTTGGTTGTCGGTGATAACGCCAGAGCTTGCTTTTCATGAGTTCTATGAAGGGCGAGGTTGCCAGCGTTGTAACTTTACAGGTTATTCTGGGCGTATTGGCGTGTTTGAGCTTTTAGAAATAACCCCTGATTTGATGGACGCGCTGCGGGTAAACGACACGGATCTTTTTTCTCAACGCGCATTTTTGCAGCCAGGGTACGAACCCCTAATACATCGCGCCGTTGAATACGCGAAACAAGGCCAGACATCCCTTCATGAAGTCTTGAAATTATCTGAAGCGTCGGTGGGGGGATAATGCAACGTTATCGATATATAGCCCGTCAAGCCGATGGAAAAAAAGTTACGAAAGTGGTTGAAGTAACGACAGAAAGTGACCTCTTCCAGCTTGTTGAGTCTCAAGGGGGGCGCATCCTTTCGATTAAGGCCATTAAACCCTCTTTTGTTCAAAAAAAGCCTGCGCTTTCGACAAGCAAGGTGAAGCTTGAAGCCTTGATGATTTTTTGTCGCCAAATACACAGTCTTATCAAAGCAGGCGTGCCCTTGATGCGTGCTATGACGGGGCTTGCAGAAAGTACAACAGATAAGCCATTGAAAGAAGCTTTGATTTCTGTCACTCAAGAATTATCAAAAGGACGGCCCTTATCCCGTGCGATGGAAGATCATCCTCATGTTTTTGATGATCTTTTCCTTTCATTGGTCAAGGTGGGTGAAAATACAGGGCGATTAGATGAAACCATGTACCAGTTGGGGCAATATTATGAATTAGAAGTGGAAAACATGCGCCGAATTAAAGCGGCGTTTCGTTATCCCACTTTTGTTATGGGTGCGCTTGTGTTGGCGGTCGTGATCCTCAACATCTTTTTTATTCCTCAGTTTGCAACCATATTTTCACGTTTTAATGCTGAATTGCCCTTGCCGACTCAAGCACTCATTATGATGTCAAGTTTTTTTGTAGATTATTGGTGGCTGGTTCTTTTGATTTCAGGCTGCGCTGCGATGATATTTTATGCGTGGAAAAACGATGAGAAGGGACGCGTCAAATGGGATGGGTATAAATTGCGCGTGTATATCTTCGGCGGCCTTTTAAACCGAATTTTAATTTCGCGTTTCGCACGTACCTTGTCTTTGATGTTGCGCGCCGGGATCCCTATGAATATTGCGCTTCAAATGTCGGGTGAGGTTTTAGAAAATCGATATTTAGACAAAGAAGTAGAAAAAATGAAGCATGCTGTGGAATCAGGTCAGAACCTCAGTACTGTCACGGCGGAAAGTACACTTTTTACGCCATTAATCCATCAGATGATTCAGGTTGGGGAAGAGACCGGACAAATTGATCATTTGTTGCTTGGGGTCAGTGATTATTATGATCGAGAAGTGGATTATGATCTTAAACGTTTCACGGATCATATCGAACCTCTTTTGCTTTTGGTTTCAGCAAGCTTGGTTATGTTTATCGCGTTCAGTATTTTCTTACCCATGTGGGATATGTACTCAGTGCTATACAAGAGCTAATCAAAGTGGCAACTCCGAAATTAAAATACAATAGGTCTTATACCGAGTCTGTTTTGTGGTTATTGATTTTATTTCTTTTGTTCTTGGTATTTATTGGACCGCTTAGACATCTTATTCTGCGTGCAGATATGTTGGGTTTTTTTTATTCTGAAAATTTCAAGCGAGACACAAAGTGCAGTGCTTTTTTAAAAAATGAGATTAAGAAAACGGACTCTCGATCTTCAGATATAAAAGACAATAGCCTTTCATTTGGAGAGCTCTATTTTAGAGATTTATTTAAAGACGATTTTTCGGATATTGCAATTGAACAAAATGATTCAGATTGCGATGTTGAACGAAGTGGCGAATATCTAAATTAACTTGATAATCTCTTGTTTATTGTAATCTAAAATGACCCATAGTCTTTAAGGGATATATTTATAACTTCATGGTATTTAATGTTTTTTATTATTTTTTTATTTGGTAATATGACGGTGAAAGGATCTGAAACTGCGGTGCATATACAACGAGATGCATTTGATTGTGAATTTATTTAACGCCTTCTTTTTCTTGCTTTAGTGAGTCGTTTTTTATTGCAGATTTGGATTGTTAAATTAGCTGTTAAATTATTTCAAATAAAAGGAAAGTATGCTTCTTTTGTGTTTAATACAAAGTTGCATGTGTTATATCCCCTTTTTTTATCGGGGATGTTTTGTGCTGTTAAATAAAGAACCTGAGAAGACAGAGCTTAAAATATTGAAATCAAAAACGGATGTTAAATTCAATCTTTGATGAGATATAAGAATTGTTCAAAAGGTATTTTTGTTTGAGTTGTCTGCCATTTTTTATTTGGCATTTTTTCAAAAAGAGAGATTTTTATGTTTAGTCGGGGAAATAGAATGAAGCGTCAAGGTGGTTTTACACTGATTGAATTGATCATTGTTATGATCATTTTAGGAATATTAGTGGCAGCGGCTGCACCTAAGTTCTTGAATTTCCAAAAAGATGCCCGTATTGCCGCTTTGAAAGGGTTAAAAGCCTCCATGTTGAGTGCGGCCCATTTGGCTTATGGAAAAGCAGCTATTAAAGCAGAAGAAACAAACGGTACAGCTATAACCCTTGAAGGGATAGAGCTTATTTACGGTTATCCAACGGGCAGCATGGCTGGCATTGGAGCGGCAGTGACGGGGATTGGCCTTCCTGCAGACACGACTGCGGATTGGGTTGTGAGAGTTGCTTCAGCAGGTCAAATGACGGTGACGTTTAAAGGGGCGGATGCAGCTGAGAGTGCATTGGGTCAAAACTGTAATGTGGTTTACACACAAGCGAAAGCGGATACGACGGGCATTAAACCGATGAGTGTGACTATCAACGACACCAGTTGTGGTTAATCTGGCCTTCTATGCCTAATTATAATCGAGGTTTCACGTTGATCGAAGGGATCAGCGTGATGTTGATTTTAGGGGTGCTTGCGGTTTTCGCAGCGCCTCGTTTCTCAAGCTCTAGCACTTATCCTGTGGTGGGAGCCCGTGATGTCGGCATGTCCATTGCGAGACAAATTCAGCTTCGTGCGATGCAGCAAGAGTTTCCTCTTGGGGTTTGTAATGCTCTGCATATTGCCCCTTCTCGTTTAGGGGGAAGTGATACTCAAGAATGCGCTGGCAATCAACCCTCTAATCGAACTGATGTCCTTGATCTTGAAAATGAAAGTATCACGATTTCTTCAAGCATAGCTTCTGTGTCTTTTGATTTGCTTGGACGTCCCTTTTCGATGGACGGTACGACACGTCTTTGCACTGGGGTCGGAGGATGCAAAATCAGTTTTATGAAAGGAGGCGCTTCCTCCAGTTTTTGCCTTAACGGCGAGGGATATTTTGATGATCTCTGTAGCGGATAAAAAATATCCTCTCTCTTACCTGCAACGTGCTTTTTCTCTTCTTGAATTATTAATTGGGATCCTTGTTTTCGGGTTGGGCATGCTTTTTGTCAGCTCGACCTTGTTCCCCATGCTGTCTAAATCAGCTGATCCTGTCTATGAAGCGCGTGCTGTGGCTGTGGGGCAAAGTGTCCTTTCTCAAATTTTAGCTCTTCAGTTTGATCAAAACAGTGATCCCAATGGAAGCCAATGGCGTTGCGATGAAAACGCAGACGCGATTTTAAAAAGAGGGGGGCTTTCTCCTCAAGTGGTCCCAGCGTGTTCTCGTTTGCTAGGGCAAGGAAAAAGTTTGATCTCGGTTGGCGATTACATGGGGTGTTGGGGTATTGAGTCTTCTTGTGCGGGATTGAATTATAAAGGCACAATGGCGCAGCTTTTAGGAGGCGATCTTATTGATGCCTATAAAGGATTTACCGTGAAAATTCATGTTGATTATGATGCGGCGGTTTTTCCTGGTTCACCCAATACGCGTTTACATAAACGTGTCGATCTTGAAGTGGATGCTGGGAAATACGGGAAATATGATTTTTCCGCTTATCGGAGTAATTTCTGATGGGTTTCTTTTCTCGACCTAACACTTCGAAAGGGGTCAGTTTGATTGAATTGCTGATGAGCATTGTGCTTATTGGGATTTTGTCTTCTGGATTGTTTGAATTTGTCAGCTCTAGCACAAAAGGCTATCAGCTTTCCCGTGATCGCGCCTCGCTTCAATCCCAAGCGCGTTTTGTTGTGGAGCGTTTAGCGCGAGAATTGCGTCATGCCGTGCCAAACAGTGTGGCGACCTTTAATCCTATTGCGGGCCAAACTTATGCCGAGTGTTTGATTTATACCCCAATAAAATACGCGGGTATCTATGAGGGAATGATTGAAAATTCCAATCAAATCAAAGTTTCCTTATCGACAGGCTTGAACTGGGAAGCTGGGATCACAGAAGATAACATTGTTTTTAACCCATTAAAAAGAGAGGATTTCATTTCTGTCAATAATCCTTCTTCTTTGAACAGTTTTAAAATCATCGCCGCTTCACAGGCCGATGGCCAGTTGACACTTTCGAAAGTCCCCTCTGCTTCTTGGCCGCAAGTGAGTGATTCTAAGCGTCTTTATATTTACAATCATTCGGTGAGTTTTTGTTTTGAGAAGCAAAGTTTGGTGCGACGTGTGCTTGATGGTGTTTCGAAACCGCAAGTGCTTTCAAAAAATCTTTTAAAGGGCAGTCAGTTTCGGGTTTTAGAGCCTTCACTTTTGCAAGCCAACCTTATTCATGTTGATTACCGCTTTTCCCAGAATGAAGAAATTTCCGTATATAACCAGCAGATCCAGGTGACCAATGTCCCTTAGTTTTCTTCCTATATCCTCTCGCCAACGCGGCAGTATGTTGCTGATATCCCTTTTTTCAATGATCGTGCTGGCGGGGCTTTCTATGGCCTTGTTGAAGATCAATACTTCTTCGCAAACCATCACTTCTCGTGAGGTTTTAGGTGGGCGCGCTTGGTTTGCAGCAAGCTCTGGAAATGAATGGGCGATGACCCAACTTTTTCCTTTGGCCATGAAGGCCAATCAAAAAACAGTCAAAGCAAGTTGTTCTTTTGCGCCTTCTGAGGCACCGAAGACCATTGTTTTTCCTGCATCCATAAAAGGGCTTTCGGGTTGCTCTGTTTCTGTGAGTTGCACTCTTCTTGGTGCTGGCGCTTTGTCTCAATTTTATATAGAGAGCAAAGGCGTGTGCGGGACGGGTGAGATGAAAGTGGTGCGTGTTCAAGAGCTTTGGGCTAAGGGGATTTGAGGATGAAATACACGGGCGTTGTCGTCTTTTTTTTAAGCGGTTTCATTGTTTCTTCTGAGGTTCAAGCCTCTTCAAATATTTGCGATGTTTTTCCTGCTGTCGCCCAATCTCATACGCAAACGGAATTGGGCTGGTTGGCTGTGTATGGCGCCTCTTATATACAACAAAAAATGTCAGGTCCCTTGTCTTTGGGTTTTACGAAAGACCTGACATTGCACAGCGAGTCTTGTCACAATGGGACTCAACTTGAGATGTGTCGTATTGATCCTACAAAAAGGGTAAATCCTCTTCCTGCTTGGCCTTTGTATCCGGGGCGCCCAGATCTTTCCATTGTCAATGGAACGCAAACCTTGGGAGAGGCCGGAGAATGTGTACTTAACGAAGGCAATAATCCTTCAGCGTGCGCGTACAACAATCTGAACCTTGAAAATGGAATATTAAACCTTCACCCCGGTACGTACTGGTTTAATGATGTTGTTTTGTCCGAAATCTCTCAGCTTAATATTCTGGGTCCTGGCAAGGTGCGTTTTTATGCGAAAACCTTGGATTTACAGCGTGATGCCTTGATAAATACAAAGGTTTCACCGGACAATTTTATAGTGATGCTCAGCGGCAGTGGCACTGAAAACCAGGACTCGACCTTTGCGGGAAAATCGAAATTTAACGCCCATATTTATGCCACAGGCGGGGTTATTGTGGCCGATGAAGTTGAAATTACAGGGGCCGTGACGGTTGAAAACCTGCGGCTTTCTCACGATCACGCAAAAATCATTGGTAAAAGCGCGTGTTTTTCTGATCTTGTGTACCAGCTTGAAATCAGCCCTTTGAAAAACACGGGCAATATCTGTTCTCGTCTTCCTGTTACATTCAATGTGGTTGATGAACAAGGTTTTATTTATCCCTATTTATCTGGCAGCTTAACGGCAAACGTGAAGGCGCCTGGAAATGGCTGCTGGGCTGAAACGCAAACAGGGGTGTGTACGCCAAACACGAAAGAGATCACCTTGACAAACGGAACAGAAACCTTGTGGCTGCAAAATGATGCAGGGGGCACGGTCAATGTAAACGCCGCTTTTAACTCAAGCGTAACGCAAGGTTTAACCTCGAAACAAGAGGGCGTTTTTCGCTTCTTGCCAAGTGGATTCCGTTTTTCTCCTGTTACCCCTTCTCAAGATATGGTCGCAGGAAAAGACGTCTATTTTAATATTGAGGCCATCAATGATGGCTGCCATTCAAACCAAGCCCTTCAAAGTTACGAAGGTCCAAAAGAGCTTCACATCGGAGAAGCAAATTACATTACGCCTTACTATGCATTTTCTGATGCCCCTGTAAAACCCGTCGTGAATGGCAGTGCAATAGCGCAGATTATTCCTGTTAATTTCAAAAAGGGTATTGCTGAAAAAGCTTTGAAAATACGTTATTTAGATGCAGGAAGTCTTTCCATTCCAGTGACGGATGTAACGCCGATTTCTGATGGGGTTGAAACGCAAGGCGCACACCCGTCAAAGAAAAAAGGTTCAGACAACGCGGGCTCTACGGAAGCTGAGACAAGAACACCGCCTGTTGGGCAGCTTGTTTTAAATGTGCGGCCTTATACGTTTGCGATATGCCCTTCCAATGTGAATAAAGGGCATTCAACGCAAAGTGATGTGTTCACTATGGCCGGAGCGCCTTTTTCATTGGATTTGAAGCCTGTTATTTGGATGCAAAATGACAGAAATGACAGTTTGCCTGTTGCGTTAAGTGCTTCTTTTTGTGATAGACCTTATACCCCGAGTTTTTCTCGTCTCGATGCGCCGCCTTCGAATGTGAAAATAGATGAAAGACCGATCCTTCTTTCGCCTGCGCTGGGAGAGAATGCTACTTTAGGGGGCGAACTGGTTAAAACGAACACGGACGCCTTTCAAGGACGCTATCTTTTTTCAAATTTAAAGCTTTCTGAAGTGGGCACTTTCACCTTTTCCTCTTCCTCTGGCGCTTTGAATGGTTATTTAGGAATGACAATCAATCCAGGTGAATTGACTCTTGGCCGTTTTTATCCTTCGCATTTTGAGGTTTCACCTGTTTTTACTCCAGGTGTACCGTCAATTGACGATGAAAATACAATCGGGTTTACCTATTTGGGGCAGCCATTTTCAGCAGAATATACCGTAAGGGCTGTTTCTGTAGACGGTGTGCCTTTGAAAAATTACCACCTTTTTGAAGACGCAGAAAAAGCCACTCTTGATGAGTGGGTTATTGCATCGGGTTCTACTTATCCCTATGAAGGTCAAAGATTGAATGACCGATGGAAGCTCACAACACCCGGTTCGCGTGCCTGGTTTAAAGGCACGGATGGCAGCAGTCAAGTTCAGATGTCGAGTAAAATGTGGGTGGAAAAAGCCTTGAAACCGGATGGACCTTTTTATCCATTGCGTTTTGCCGTTGGGATCCTTGAGCCTGATAGAGATAATACGGCCTTTAAATTTTGTCAAAATCCAGATGCACTTTTGTGTAATAAAGAGGTAAAAGATCCTCTCACTCAGAGATCCGGCGCTGAATTTGGGAGTGGGGATTTTTATTTTGGTCTTCTTCGTTTAAAGGGATTTTCGGAAACGCAGAATTTATCGAAGGTTCAAACGATACCGATTACAACAGAATATTTTGAAAATAACGATTTTCGTGTCAATGTACGTGATAATTATTCCGTTATTTCAACAACTTTTACTAAAAAAGAGATTTTACACAGCGATACGGACATAATCGAAGATCAAGCGAAAATTATTTTAATGGGTGACACTGAACAACCCGTGCAAAATCGGCCTGTTACTCAAGGGCGAGCACACTTTCAGGTGACACCTCCAAATCAAGATAAAGGCGTAAACAGAGAGCAGTTTATTTATTCTCTTTTGCTGGCTGAATTGAGCGACGCTCAATTCAATCAGCCTTGGTTACAACATCATTGGCAAGGTGATGCTTCCAGTGATAATCCTTATGCGGTAGGAACATATGGATTTTTTCGTGGCAGTGATCGTATTATCTACCGAGGTGAAAAAAACATCGCGCTGGTAAGGGAATGAAGAAAAAAGACAGACTGTATTCAGGTTTGTCAATCATCGTCTTGCTGTCTACTTTCTGCGTTGATACATTTAGCGCAATTGAAACACTTTAAGGTTTGTAGGGTTAATCGAAGATTATGTTTAAGAAACTTCGTGGCATGTTCTCTAATGATCTTTCTATTGATTTAGGAACAGCCAACACACTTATTTATGTAAAAGGACAAGGGATAGTTCTTGATGAACCTTCTGTTGTTGCCATTCGTCAAGACCGCGCAGGTTCACCGAAAAGTGTTGCTGCAGTTGGTCATGAGGCAAAGCAAATGTTAGGCCGAACACCGGGTAATATTTGTGCTATTCGCCCGATGAAAGACGGGGTTATTGCTGATTTCTATGTAACAGAAAAAATGCTTCAGCATTTTATTAAAAGAGTGCACGACAATAGTTTTATGCGCCCAAGTCCACGCGTTTTGGTGGCGGTGCCTTGTGGTTCAACGCAAGTTGAACGCCGTGCCATTCGTGAGTCCGCTCTTGGGGCGGGGGCGCGTGAAGTTTATTTGATTGACGAGCCGATGGCGGCAGCAATTGGTGCGGGTTTGCCTGTATCAGAAGCGACAGGCTCTATGGTGGTCGATATTGGTGGCGGTACCACGGAAGTGGCTGTTATTTCATTGAACGGTGTTGTTTATTCTTCCTCTGTTCGTATTGGTGGAGACCGTTTTGATGATTCCATTATTAATTATGTTCGTCGTAATTACGGAAGCTTAATTGGTGAAGCAACGGCAGAGCGCATTAAGCATGAAATAGGTTCGGCATATCCTTCTGAAGATGTGCGTGAAATTGAAGTGCGTGGTCGCAACCTTGCTGAAGGGGTACCGCGTAGCTTTACGTTAAATTCAAATGAGATTTTAGAAGCACTTCAAGAGCCTTTGTCTGGCATTGTTTCTGCTGTCATGGTTGCTCTTGAGCAGTGTCCACCGGAGCTTGCATCTGATATTTCAGAACGTGGCATGGTGTTAACCGGCGGCGGTGCGCTCTTGCGTGATTTAGACCGTTTGCTCACTGAAGAAACAGGGATCCCTGTTGTTGTCGCTGAGGAGCCTTTGACCTGTGTTGCGCGTGGGGGTGGTAAAGCACTCGAAATGATCGAGCTTCATGGTGGCGACCTGTTTAGCGAAGATTGATTTTCTATTAACAAACAGGTTGTAGCTGAATGAAACCAATTTTTGGCCGTGGGCCATCTTTGCAATTACGCCTGTTTTTCGCCCTTTTGATATCAGTCAGCCTTGTGCTGGCTGACGGTCGTTTTGGTGCACTGACTGGGATTCGTTATCTTCTTAATTCTTTTGTTGCGCCGCTTCAATTTGCGGCAAATATACCCGGTGAATTTTTAGGTCAATTTTCAAAGCAATTTGTCGATCGCCAAAAGCTTCTTTTGGATAATAAAAAATTAAAAGAAGACATCTTGTTGTTACGAAGTAATCAATTGCTTTTTGATCATATGGAGCAAGAAAATCAACGTTTGCGTGATTTATTAGGGTCTCCTTTTGTTCGTGATGAGCGCAAAGTTGTGGCGGAGGTCATGGCGGTTGATTCTGATCCATATAAGCATCAGATCATGATAGACAAAGGCAGAACCAATGGTGTTTATGAAGGTCAGCCTGTTATCAATGAACGCGGTATTGTAGGACAGGTTTCTCATGTGGCAGCCCACAACAGCCGCGTTTTACTTATTACCGATCCTACACACGCAATACCCGTGCAATTAATGCGTAATGATATTCGCGTGATTGCTGCAGGAAATGGCGATATTGACAGCATTCAACTTGAGAATATTCCAAGCAGTGCAGACATCGAGCCGGGAGACAGACTGGTGACATCCGGTTTGGGAGGCGTTTTTCCTGAAGGTTATCCTGTTGCGCGTATCACCTCATTTTCATTCGATAATCGCCGTCCTTTTGCTGAGGTTGAAGCCAAACCGGAAGTGCAGTTTGATCGTTTACGTTATTTACTTTTGGTGTGGCCTACTGATGCGGACAAACTGGGGGCGCCGCCATCCAAGCCCCTTCATCAAGCTGAAAAAGAGCCTCCATCCACCTTGCCTTTAGGCTCAGAAAAAAAACAAGAGGCACCCAATGATTAGTCGAACACTTCGAAGTTATTTTTTGATTTGGCTTTCATTTATTGTGGCCCTCTTTTTACAGGTGGCGCCTTGGCCCGGTGAATTGGAATCATTTCGCCCTTCATGGGTTATTTTGGTTACTTTTTATTGGGTTTTGGCTTTGCCACAACGCGTGAATGTGGGAACGGCGTTGATCTTGGGTCTGCTTTGGGACCTGATGTTAGGATCAACGCTTGGGGTTCGTGGATTTATGATGTCCATTTTGGTTTACATGGTGGCTTTGAATTTCCAATTGTTCCGTAATATGTCTCTTTGGCAACAAGCCTTTATTTTTTCCGTGTTGACGTTGATGGGTAAAGTATTGATCTTTTGGGTAGAAAATTTGGTTTCAAATGTTGATTTTGATCCGAGTATTCTTTTATCTGGGATCCTTAACTTTTTACTATGGCCTTGGTTATTTTTATTGTTGCGGCGGATCCGACGTAAATTTTCAATCAAATAAAGGAATCTGAAAGGAAAGAATAATGGAAAAAATTAAACTTTATCTTGCGTCAAGGTCGCCTCAAAGAAAAAAGTTATTAAAGCAACTCTTGCTTCCTTTTTCCGTGTTGCATCCTTCAGTTGAAGAACAACAAATGCCAAATGAAAATCCGGTGGACTATGTCCGCCGCTTGTCATTTGAAAAGGCCCTCGCTGGTGTTTCGATGGCCCCGCAGCCTTTGCCCGTTTTGGGGGCAGATACACTCATCGTGTGCGATGGTGAGATTTTAGAAAAACCGCAAGATAAAAAAGATTCTTTTAGAATGTTAAGCCTGTTGTCAGGACGAGAACATCAAGTATTGACGGCTTTGACCTTGGCCGATAAAACAAAAGCTTTTAGCCGCCTTGTGACGACAAATGTGTTTTTTAAACCTTTAACGCATCAAGAAATAGATGCCTATTGGCAAACAGGTGAGCCGCAAGATAAAGCAGGGAGTTACGCGATTCAAGGGAGAGGGGCTCGTTTCGTCATGCGTATCGAAGGGAGTTATCATGCCGTTGTTGGTTTACCTCTTTATGAAATGGATGCTCTGTTCACTGAATTTGAACAATCAGGTGCGAAAGACCTATGAACACAGAACTTATCATCAATGTAACACCAACAGAAACACGTGTGGCCCTGGTAGAAGCTGGAAATTTACTGGAAGTACATATTGAACGTGAAGCGAAACGCGGCATTGTTGGCAATATATACAAAGGAAAAGTAAGCCGCGTTTTACCAGGAATGCAGGCTGCATTTATTGATATCGGTCTTGATAAAGCCGCCTTTTTGCATGCATCGGATATTGTTCCTCACACGGAATGCGTCTCAGAAAAAGAAAAAAAACAATTTCAAGTTCGTGATATATCTGAACTTGTTAGACAAGGACAAGATCTTGTTGTGCAAGTGGTGAAAGATCCTCTTGGCACAAAAGGCGCACGTTTAACAACCGACATAACCTTGCCTTCTCGTTATTTGGTTTTTATGCCAGGCGCCTCTCATGTCGGGGTCTCTCAACGCATTGAAAGCGCCATAGAGCGTGAACGCCTCAAAAGCATTGTTGCAACACATTGTGATGATCTTGGCGGCTTTATTATTCGCACCGCTGCAGAGGGGGCCTTGGATCATGAGTTATCACAAGATGCCGCTTTTCTTCGGCAGTTGTGGAATAAAGTGCTTGAGCGTCGCTTAAAACGTCCAAGCAAGTCCATGTTGTATGGTGAGCCCGGACTTGCACCTCGTATTCTTCGTGATTTTGTGGGAACAGAAATCGATGTGATTCGTGTGGATTCTCGTATTGCAATCAAGGCTTTGCGTGAATTTACAGATGAGTTTGTTCCTGAAATAAGTGACAAACTTGAGCTTTATACTGGGGATGTCCCTGTTTTTGATATGTATGATACTGAAAATGAGATTCAGCGGTCACTGGACCGAAAAGTTGAATTGAAATCAGGTGGTTATCTTATCATTGATCAAACAGAAGCCATGACCACCATCGATATCAATACAGGGGCTTTTGTTGGGCGCCGAAATCTTGAAGAAACCATCTTTAATACCAATATTGAAGCCACCAGAGCCATTGCACGTCAGCTTCGTTTGCGTAATTTAGGCGGGATCATCATCATTGATTTCATTGATATGATTTCAGATGATCATCGTCATCGTGTTTTTCAATCTTTGGAATTGGCCTTATCAAAAGACAGAGTTAAAACAAACATCAATGGGTTTACACGCTTAGGTTTGATGGAAATGACCCGAAAGCGAACACGAGAAAGCATTGAACATGTTTTGTGCGGGCAATGCCCTACCTGTTTTGGACGAGGATCTTTAAAAACAGTTGAAACGGTTTGTTGTGAGGTTTTACGTGAAATTACGCGGGTCAATAGAGCTTATGATGCCGATAAATTCATTGTTTATGTTTCTCCCTCTGTTGCTGAAGCGCTTGAAGGGGATGAGTCCCATGCTGTCGCTGAGCTGAAGGTTTTCATTGGTAAAGAAGTGAAAGTGCATATTGAGCCACTTTATACCCAAGAGCAATTTGATGTTGTGATGATGTAGTGAGATAAAGAAATGGGAATATTGGCTCGAAAGTCACTTTCATTTCTAAAAGGGTCTGTTATTTTCCTTTTGAGTATTTTTGCTATTTTAACAGTTTCTCTGCGGCTTTTTTTTCCAAATTTAGAGGATGCAAAAACGCCATTGCAGCTCTGGGTGAATGATCTCAGTGGCTTTCATATTGATTTTTCCTCCGTGACGGGCCATTGGTCACTTTTCTCTCCTTCTTTGTCTCTTCATTCTCTTTCCTTGTCTTCCCCCGATACAAAGCAAAGCATATTGACGGCTGAAAGCATTAATATTCAATTTGATTTATGGGGCAGCTTGCAGCAATGGAAACCGACCTTCTCTAATGTAGCCATTGACGGTTTACGTTTAGATTTAACGCAATTTCCAGAACGTAATAATCAAAAAGAAATCAGCTTAAAAAAGCAGCTTGAACGTCTTTTTTTGGTCGGACTTGGGCATTTTAGCGTTAAGAACTCCACTCTCACCCTTCTTTCTTCTTCAAATCAGCCAGAAACCATTGATATTGAATCGTTATTTTGGGATAGCAGAAAAGGGGTTCATCAAGTTGAAGGGATTTTCAGTGTACAAGGTATCGCCTTAAATCACGTCACGGTGAAGGGGGCCTTTACTGAAAAAACAGGCTTTCGTTCTTTGAATGGGGATTTTTATTTAAGCCTTGATAATTTTTCTTTGAAAAATTGGATCAAAGAATTTGTTAATCCGAACATTTCGATTGAACAAGCTCAAGTGGGGGGAGAGGTCTGGCTTACCCTTGAAAATGGAGAGCTAGTTTCGGCGCAATTAGGCTTAAAAGAGAGCGATTTAATCTGGTTAGAAAACACATCTTCGGACAGTGACGCCTTCTTTTTACAAAAATTGACTCTGCTAAAAGGGCGCGTTTTTTTAATAAAAGACACCCCCTCGACATGGACTGTCATGAGTGATGAGTGGGAAATTAAAACAGGAAGACGTGTTTATTCCGATCCTGGCATTCAGTTACGCTTTTCTGAGGAGGATTGGTTACTGAATATTGCACAATTGGACTTGTTTTTATTGATGCCATTGCGCAGTTTGTTTCCTTTATCTGACGATTTGAATCAAGCGATTACAAGTCTATTTATTGAAGGGAAAGCAAAAGATATTCGTTTAGAAGGCTCTAAAAATGCCCCTTTAAAGTATTCTGCGAACTTAAAGGGCATCAGTTTTAAGCATTTTTCTTATTTACCTGAACTGCATGGCTTGGATCTTACGTTGCGAGGAAAAGCAAAGCAAGGAACGCTTTCCATGTCATTGGACGACGATATCTTGCCATATGGTGCATTTTTTCAAGCCCCTTTAAACATTGTCAAAAGTCAGGTGGCATTGCATTGGTTACAAGAGGATGAAAACACGCTTATTTGGTCAGATAATCTTGCCGTGCGTTCTCCTGATCTTCATCTTACAGGGACGTTCCGTTTAGATATTCCTCGTGAAGGGTCTCCTTGGCTTTCTTTTTATGCCGAAGCGGATTTGAAAAATGCCGCAGAAACATGGCGCTATTTACCGACCCTCGCTTTGGGTGAAACCTTAACCAATTATCTTTCTTCAGCAATTGAGGGCGGAAAAGTGGAAGGGGCAAAACTACTTTGGCATGGCGATTTTAAAACTTTTCCATACTTGGAGCATCAAGGTGTTTTTCAAGCATGGGTGCCTGTTCGAGAAGGTAAATTTAGTTTTGATACGCGCTGGCCTATGTTGACGGAGCTTGATCTTGATTTGCTCTTTCACAATGACAGTCTTTTTTTAAATGCCAGTCATGTGAATTTAATGGGGGCAAAAGGTTTTGATATAAAAGGAGTCATTCCGTCGTTCAGTGCGAAACAATCGATTTTGAATTTGGACGCCAGCATTGAAAGCCGAGGAGATTTATTTCGAGATTACATGCTGGCGACCCCCCTTGTTGACTCTGTTGGGGCGGCTTTAACTTACATTCAAGTTGGAGGGGAAATTGATGCTCAAATTGCACTTTCAGTCCCGCTTGATGGCGATGACATCCGCATTAAAGGAGACGTTGAACTTACAAATAATCATGTTGAAGTGGAGCGGCCTAAGGTTTTATTCGAAAATGTAACGGGCAAGATCCATTTTGACAATGACATTGTGTGGGCCAAAGACGTAAAGGGGAATTTATTAGAACAAGCCGTTTCATTTGATTTTCGTGGAGAAACAGAGTCGAGTGATTATTTAGTGGATCTTCAGATGTCTGGAGATTGGAAAGCGGCCCCTTTAAAGAAGATCTTGGCCTTTCCGGATTTAGATTTAATTGAAGGTCATGCTCTGTGGGAATTGAATCTCGGGGTGGCATTAAAAGACAATGAGTTTACTTATGATATTCATTTAGAAACGGACTTATTAAACCTGAACATTGATGTTCCTCCGCCGCTAAAAAAACCTGCGCGGGTGCCAGGAAAGGGGTATTTAAAAGCCTCTGGAGACGCCGAGCAAGTCATCGCGCAGCTTGAATTGCCCAAGATGAAATACCAAGCCGACATCAATATCCGAGGAGACTTACCCGAAGTCGAGCGCAGTCTCGCCGTGATTGGCGAAGGCGCTTTGTCGCTTCATCCTTTGTTTGGTAACGTCATCAACATCACTTATCCAGAGCTTGATTTAAAAGCTTGGTCAAGAGTGATAGACCGATATCATGATGCAAAGAAACCCAACAAAGAGCTCCCTTTTAAGCTGCATATGCCCACTCGTGTTAATGTGAGAGCGGATAAAGTCTTGACGGAGAACATGACTTTTAATGCATTTTCTTTATCGGCACGCAATAAAAATGATGAGTTTCGTATTATTGTTGGAAGTAAAGAATTAGCAGGCTATGCCTTGTGGGAACGAGATAAGCGTTTATCTGTTTCCATTGAACATTTGTTTTTGAATTTCAATGATGAAAAACACAAAAACAAAATGAAAGAAAAATTAAAAGAAATATCGAGTCAAAATAAAGACAAAGCTTCTGAGGGTGAAATGGCTTTAATGGCGGGTATTCCCACCACGGATTTAATGATCAATGATCTTTGGATCCAAGGTTATCGTTTAGGAAAGCTGGAAGCTAATCTCGTCAAAACGCATCAAAAATTGACCTTGTCGAATTTATTTCTAGGAAGTGGAGATACAAAATTACAGGCAACAGGTTTTTGGAAAATTGATGCCCAAGGTATTAATCATACTGTATTTGATTTTGATATCGAAGGCGAAAACAGCAGTGATCTTATGGGCCGTTTTGCGGTTGCTGAAGGCATTCAAGATGCGCGTTTTATGACGAAAGCAAACTTGGCGTTCGCAGGTCCCCCTTGGGATATCAACCTTAAAACCCTGAATTCAAACATTGAGACGCGTTTAGAAAAAGGTTATGTCAGCGGAGTGGGTGGGGTTGGACGTTTGCTTGGGCTTTTCAGTTTAGAGTCTATCCTTCGCAAAATTAAATTCGATTTCTCTGGGGTTTTTGAAGACGGCTTGGCTTTTGACTCAATCAGTGGAAACGCCACGATAAAGGATGGCGTGCTTGTGACGGACAATATTTTGATGAAAGCTTTAGCCGGAGATATGTACATTAAAGGCATTGCTAATTTACCTCAAAATACAGTCAATGCAGATGTTCGTTTTGTCCCTGACTTAACCTCGGGTATTCCTGTTTTTACCGCGTTTGCTGTCGCGCCACAAACGGCGTTGTATGTGCTCGCGTTGACCACGGTGATTTCTCCTGTTGTGGATGTTTTCACTCAAGTTCGATATAAGGTGTCAGGGGCAATTGATAACCCTGTTGTGAATGAAGTCTCTCGCAGTAGCGGTGAACTTATATTGCCTGAAAAAGCGACTCAAAAATTGCGTTCAGAGCAAAAAGAGAAGGCAAAAAAATGAGCTTAATGGGTTTAATTCAAATGAATTCAGGGGCCAATGTCGCTGAAAACATGATCTTTTTAAAAGAGCAATTGAAGACATTAAAAAAACAAGGTGCTCAGTTGGTGGTCACCCCTGAAAATACCCTGATCTTTGCCACGAAAAAAGACTATGCATTTTACGCAGAATCTTTGGGCTCTGGGCCTTTGCAAGATGAACTTTCTGAATGTGTTAAAGACTTGGGGTTGTGGTTGATCTTAGGCTCCTTTCCAATACGTAATGACGATGGGACGATAAGCTCTACTTCTTTGGTTTTTGATGACACAGGAGCGCTTTACGCTTTTTATAAAAAACTTCATCTTTTTGATGTAGCGGTTTCAGATGAGCACGGCGCTTATCGAGAGTCTGATATTTTTAAAGCGGGTGACGCATTCTCTTTGGTGGAGACCCCGTTTGGAAAAATCGGTCTGTCTATTTGTTATGATCTGCGTTTTCCTTTGCTTTATTCCATGCTTCGAGAAGAAGGGGCTGATATTATTGTCGTTCCCGCCGCTTTTACAAAAGTAACAGGCTTGGCGCATTGGGAGGTTTTACTCAGAGCCAGAGCAATAGAGACGCAATCTTGGGTTTTGGCACCGGGACAATGTGGTCGACACACTGAGGGACGTGAAACCCATGGTCATTCAATGATCCTGGATCCTTGGGGGAGTATTGTGTCTCAGCTTGAAGACCAACCAGGGCTGCTTTTGTCGAAGATAAACGTGGAAAAAAACAAAAGAATACGAAATAAGATGCCAACATCATACCAGAGTCGCTTTCAATGTCGGCTGAAATAAGACCGATTTTTGTCTATTTTGAGAGTATTGAAACAAGGCATTTTCCATCTTTATGGGCTCCTGCCGTAAGCGTTCGCAGGGTTATTATTTTTTAGCGTTAAAGAGCACGATATTCATGAGTCTTGAACACGTCGAACAAACCATGTTGCATCTTTCAGGTGTAAGTAAAAATCAACTGAGTCAAGTCTTAGAGCATTTGGCAGCCAGACATATCGACTACGGCGATGTCTATTTTCAATCCTGCTGGCATGAGTCATTGGTATTGGAAGACAGCATCATTAAAGATGGATCTTTTAATATTGACAGAGGGGTTGGGGTTCGGGCTATCAGTGGTGATAAAACGGGCTTTGCTTATTCTGATCAAATCAATGCTGACGCTTTGATACAAAGTGCAACCGCAGCGCGAGGTATTGCAGCACATGGCGGTTCTTTAAAAGTAGCGGCTTTTTCTTCTCGTCAAACCCCTCTTATTTATCAGGCTATTGATCCTTTGCAAAGCATGACAAAGGAAGAGAAAATTGCGCTTTTAAAAGAAATTGATGTTTATATTCGCGCAAAAGAGCCTTTGATTCAGGAGGTCTCTGTCAGTCTTTCTGGAGTGTATGAACAAGTTTTAATTGCTGCCACTGACGGAACGTACGCTGCTGATATTCGCCCTTTGGTACGCCTTTCTATCAGTGTATTGGTTGAAAAGAAAGGCCAGCGCGAGCGCGGGTCTTCTGGTGGCGGTGGTCGTTTTGGTTATCAGTATTTTGTCACGGAAAATGACGGTAAATCCATTGCGTTTCAGTATGCAGATGAAGCGGTGCGTCAGGCGATTGTGAATTTACACGCCAAGCCTGCTCCTGCTGGAACCATGCCGGTTGTACTTGGGCCGGGTTGGCCAGGTGTTTTGTTGCATGAAGCGGTTGGGCATGGTTTAGAAGGCGATTTTAACCGTAAAGAATCGTCTGTTTTTACGGGACAAATCGGTAACAAAGTCACTTCTTCTCTTTGTACGATTGTTGATGATGGCACACTAAAAGATCGTCGTGGCTCCATCAATGTGGATGATGAAGGGGTTCCGGGGCAATACAATGTGCTCATTCAAGATGGGATCCTTAAAAGTTACATGCAAGATAAGCACAATGCGCGTTTAATGGGTGTGAACCCGACGGGCAATGGGCGCCGTGAATCTTATGCGCATTTGCCTATGCCCCGTATGACAAACACGTATATGCTCCCAGGGGAAAGTACGCCTGAAGAGATCATTTCCAGTGTGGAATATGGCCTTTATGCCCCCAATTTTGCAGGTGGGCAAGTGGATATCACCTCGGGTAAATTTGTCTTTTCAACGAGCGAAGCCTACCTCATTGAAAATGGGAAAGTGACCACCGCGGTAAAAGGCGCCACCTTGATAGGAAGCGGACTTGAAGCCATGGGGCAGGTTTCGATGGTTGGCAACGATCTCAAATTAGACTGTGGTGTGGGCGTCTGCGGGAAAGCAGGACAAAGCATGCCTGTTGGTGTGGGTCAACCGACGCTTAAGCTTGATGCCATGACAGTGGGCGGAACAGAATAACGTTTTCTTCTTTCTCTTTATAAAGCCAGAATAGTCTGGCTTTTTTTATACCCGTGGCCTTTGAACCTGCGTGGGTGTCGCCTGATGATTTCGCATTTTGACACATTTTATTTTTATCTCGCTTTTTGACCTTCAATTTAAAAATTCCCCTTCTAAAATCTCTTTTCTTATTTATTTTTATCATTTATATCAACAGGATAAAATTGGCACGGTCTTTGTTTATAAGAGAGAATACTCATCATTGATGGACGTACTTATGTCTCGTTTCTTTGTGTTTTCTTTGCTCATTTTTCTCGTGCCGTTTACATTCGCTCTCCCTTTCGATATTTGTCCGAGTCAGGCTTATCTTTTTCAATCAAAGCCTGTGAAAGTGTACGGCGTTAACTTAGTGACCGGTTTAACCGTTGAGCTGGAAGACGATACGGGGATAGGGAATGCAAATATTAATGGGGTGGGTTTTGATTTTTCTGATCGGTATATTTATGGATACGACACCACAAACAAACGATTGGTGAGATTGGGGAAAGATTTTCAAGCTCAAACCCTCAAGACGAAAGGCTTGCCGAAAGATCACACTTTTTATGTTGGGGATGTGTATGAGCATACCTATTATCTGTATCGCTCAGGAAAAGGGCTTTTCAAAGTCGATCTTTCTCCTTTGGACTCCAATTCAAATGCCCAATTAAACGTTGAAAAAATCACGTCCAGGGCCAATGTGCAGTTAACCGATTTTGCCGTTCATCCTAAAGATGGAAAGATTTACGGTGTTCATAATTCAACCGGATACCTTTATCAATTTGATAAAAGTACCGGTGAAGAAACCGCGATTGGAAATACAGGGATCACCGGGACATTTGGCGCCGGATATTTTGATGTGAACGGTTATTACTATCTTTCCCGTAACGGCGACGGTGATATTTTCCGTATTGATTTATCGAATGAGGAGACGATTTCATCGGGCAATGTTATGGCCCTCAAATTCGCTGATGGCCCTTATTCAAATCAAAATGACGGGGCGCGCTGTGCTAACGCTGCAATTGTTGATGAAGATTCAAACATTGATTTTGGCGATGCACCGGACAGTTATAAAACGTTATTGGCATCAAATGGACCGCGTCATGAAACACAAAGCGGTTTTTATTTAGGTGAGAAAGAAGGTGATTCAGAGCCGGATGGATATGTCTCTCCTCTAAACGACAACATTTTGGGTTTATCGGATGAAGATGGGGTCGGTTTTGTCACCGCCGTTGAAGTGGGTGAAGCGGCATTGATTTCGATTAATGCATCAAGAGTGGGTCATCTTTCTGCTTGGATTGATTGGAACAGCGACGGAGATTTTAGCGATGAAGGAGAGCAGGTTGCAGCAGATACCATATTAAGTGCAGGCGTAAATGCTCTTTCTATTTCCGTTCCAAGTGACGCGCAATTAGGGTTAACCTGGAGTCGTTTTCGTTTTTCTGAACAAGCGGGATTAAATTATTACGGTGGAGCGACAACGGGAGAAGTTGAAGATCATCCCTTAAGAATTACTCAAAATGGCACCACTTTGCGGCATTTTCCAAGTGAGAATGAATACGCCACCCTTGCTTTTGAAGATAATTGGCCTAAAGAAGGGGATTATGACTTAAATGATCTGATCTTCCGTTTTCGTATCACTGAAACCCTCAATCAAGAAGACGAAATTGTACAAATGACCATTCAAGGATACCTTGCTGCTTATGGCGCGGGTTACCATAATGGGTTTGCCTTTCATATTCCAGGTCTTCATAGGGATGCGATTCATGCAGCCTCATTTCAAAAGCACAATGCGCTCTTGCAAGAACATAATGGACTGGAAACCGATAGCAATGAAGTGATTTTCATTGTCTCACATGATCTAAAAGAAAAACTCCCTCAAACGTGTCTTTATTATCGTACCGCCCAACATTGCCAAGAAGCCATTGCGTTTGAATTTGAAATCAATGTTTACATTAATGAGGGGACTGACACCCAAGCGGTGATGTCGATGCCATACGATCCCTTTATGTTTGCAACTCCGGGGCCTTATGTTCGGGATGGGCTTTGGTTTAATCCGGGCCGCAATTTAGAAGTGCATTTGAGCGATCATGCCCCTACTGAAAAGTTCGATCCTTATTGGTTCGGCTGGTGGTCAGACTCAAGCAACATCGCTATAAATCGTTATTTTAAAACCTCTTCAAATCACCCTTGGGCTTTGCTTATTAAGGATGAATGGAAGTGGCCACGGGAGCATGTTGACATTCTTGATGCTTATCCTGATTTTGCGGGTTTTGCTGAAACAGGAGGGGAAAATAACACGCTCTGGTACGAAACAGACAAGGCTGTCGTGGGTCAATATTATTCACCAAAGGAGTAAATTACCGTGCATCATTTTTTATCTCTTTTTGTAATACTCTTTTTACTTCAGGCATGTGGTGAAGGTGACGACACTGAAATGGACGACATTAATGTGCCTGATGAGGTGATTGTTCCGATAAATCCTCCATCAGGCAACACAAGCTCAAGCCACACTCCTGCGTTTTTGGTTGATTCCTCGGGTGGTGAAGCCAACATTCCCCCGACAATCTCAAGCTCTGCTCGCACAATGAACACCACGATAGTACCGGATGATTTTTCATACAGCCTTTCTGTGAACAAACATTTTACTCTTGATATTCGAGCCTATTCGATGTCGCCTGCATATGTGTCTATTTATCGTGAGTTCAGTGAAAATGATAATGGAAGCTTTAATGCACACTACAACAGTCGGATCATTTCTGCTTCTTTAGAAAATGGACAAGCCATGTTGAATTACGTCTCCTCGGAAGATCAATATTATGTGCTTGTGGAGGTTTGGTTCTATGGGAATACGGATCCTCTTCAAAAACGTATTCCGAACACTGAAACGAATTGGACCTGGTAGGTTTTATAGCGCTCGCCTTTGACGCTAGGTGGCTGTTGGCGGGGATCCTTCAACCCCATGACAGAGTGGCGTGATGCTCAAGGGCGTCAATGGCTTTTCGCCTGTAGCGAACGTCAAGTCTTTTGAGTTAAACAGCAAATAAGATACCTGTCGCCTTTGAACCTGCATGGGTCTTGGAGGCACTCCCTCAGCTCAATCATAGAGTCCATCGATGTTCAGGGATCTCACTCACTTTTCGTCTAGACGCCCCTTTAATTACTTTGGGTATACCGCTTTATTTTTTTTTCAATTTTGCTGTAAATTCACTTTGAAGAAGAATAAAATGCTGTTGTATTTTCTTGAAAATGATAGTATTCCTCTGATCAATAATCCTGTGCGCTAGAGTTCTGATAAAACATTTGCTTTTATGGCATCCGTGTCGTTATGGGCACCTTCAAACAAAAGAAACGGTTTTTTTCAGCTCTTTATCCTGGCTAGAAATAGCGAGGTGACTCTCATTCAATCTAAATGATAAAAACAAATGACTAATTTAACCTGGTATTGACGAGGCTTATTGTTTGATTGGTAAATAATGCTTAGATAATATTTTAATCTCTTTGGGAACGAACTGTTAAAAAAGTGAAAGGATGAATTAGAAATAGATATGTTTTAAAAATAAAAAATAGAATAAGCATTGTATTTTTGCTGCATCAGTTTTTCACTGCCGAAAATAAAGTTCTTTTTAAAATGAGAAAAGTTTTAGATAATAAAGAGACAGGCTGGCTATTAATTTCTTGTGAAATGAACTTGAATCCGGTGCAATATGCTTAGCAAGGCTCTGCATTTTGTTTGACTCTTTTTGATGTTAATCAATGTCGGGTTCTTTTTGGTTTTTGTTGAATATAAGCACCCCTTTATTTCTGAATGAATACCATAAATCTTTAGATTGCTGTTGCACACTAGAGCTACAACAGAAATCCAACAAGTGGACCTCTGCTTTTTGCTGTTAATGTTTGGCTAAGTCAATGATTTCCTCGTTTTTTCTCAGATAGAAAATAACGAACATGTAACATTACTATTTATTTGAAAAATGAAAGAACCATTATTAATTAGAATTAATTTTCAATCTTAAGCATCTGTTTTTTTAAAGTTGGGTTTGAGGTTTAAATCGAAAATAAATGATAATTTGTTGCCGAGTCGAACAAATGAATCTGATTTACTAGGCAATGAGTCATTAATATGCATAGAAAACAATGTTATTTTTTTATGTGCTAAATGCCAATTAGAACATCGTTGATTTGTGCGTTGCGCGTGTGTAACCTGCGCTCTGAGCTAATAGATGTATTTTTTTAATATAATTAAAATGAGGAAGTTTAGATGAGCGAAATAACATTCATTGCCGTTGACGATGGAAGTGGAAATATAGCATCGATGTACATCAATGATGCAGGTAAAAGTGTTGAGTCTATGACGCCGAGTGGTATTGTAAACCGACTTCTTGCAGATGGCGGTCGCGGTATTTCAGATCGTGCATGGGTCACGGAAAGTGGACATTTTACCGTAAATCATTCTTCAATAATCCAAGTAAATACATGTACGAAGGAATACCAGTTATCAGAGGCTAATCGGGTTCTCGTTCATGATTGCATTGCACGATCCACCGCTAATCCAGTCTATCTTGCTGTTACTTTGCCTACATCTCAGTTCTACACGGGAGATGATGAAAACCCAATAGATAGCGAACGCATTGAAATGAAAAGAAAGAATTTGATGCGTAATGTGACGAACTACTCTGGTGCATATCAATCGCCCAACGTGCTCGGTGTTTTGGTTTTTCCTGAATCAATTCCTGCTTATGTTTATTGCGTATACAGTGCAAAAAATCAAAATGACTACCCAGATAACCATTTAACTCTTGTGGTTGATTTAGGGCGTTACACTTGTGATATCGCACTGATTGGCACTGACTACCAAGTTATTTCGTTTTCAACAACTGAAAGTGGTGTATACAAATTAACTGAGAAGCTTAGGCAGCTCATTACAAGAAATTCTTCGAAACTAAACATCAATGATGCATCATCATTTTCAGACAATTTTTTAAACCAAATAATCGATGTTGGATATATAGGCTCTATTTTAGAAACGGAAGGGGCCATTTCTGCGCGTAAAGATGTCAGTCATTTAATTGCTGAATCAAAAGAATATCTTTCTAAAATGATCCTTTCTGATATGAAAGCGGTTTCTCCTGACTTTTCAACTCTAACGCGGGTTGTTTTTGTTGGTGGTGGTGCGAACTGGTTGGGTGATTTGGCTGAAAGCTGGCATCACACTGTGACAATTCCAGAACAACCCGAGATGGCGATTGTAAGAGGAACACACTTGATGCTCATCGATAAAAAAGAGCAAATATTGAGAGAATTAAAAAAAGAAGGGGTGATCTAAAATGAGCCTTGTTTCTCTGAGATAAGCGATGCAATCTCTTGAAAGTCGCTTTTATCGAAGGTCTTGCTCACTATAATAAATCGGGATCTGGCTTCGTTCGAGTGAAAAAAGCAACACCGAATCGAGGCCAATAGAATACAGATAACCCTGTTCTTCACAGGGTTAACTTTTAGCTCTTTATATACCCGTCGCCTATGAAGCTGCGTGTGTGTTGGCCAGGTTCGTTCAGTCCAATCACAGAGTCCATCGATGCTGAGGGGCCGCATGCGCGCATCTTTAATTAATTTGGGTATAGACGCGAAAAAAAGAGACTCCCTATTATTTTTCCCTCAATGCCATGGCGCGTCATTAAACTCTGATGAATAAAAAGTGGCATTTTTAAGCTTCTTTTTGACTCTATCAGCAGAAATGGCGCCAGCCTTCTTCATTCTGAAATACCACACTGTATCACTTCTTTTTCTTGCCTGTGATGGCTGGAATCTAAGTTTTTGTTTTCATAGTATTTCCATTCAGTCGTTAGTCAGATATTGCGCAAGAGAAATCATGCAGTGCAAGACGTGAACGTCTCATAACGACTTATTTTTATTCATTAATCAATTTATAACACTGTTACCAGTGATTTAAACCAGGAAAAATGATCAAATATTGACATGCAGGAGTAGGCACTCAATGCGTATGTTTTGCAGGGGATTTTTTGATACTGAAAGGGTTGAAGTGAACTTGATTGCAATCTGAAGAGAAGAAAGTAAAGAAGACGAACCTGAATTTTCAGGCTCGTCTTAAGTTTTCTCACATTGGGTGTAAATTTACTTTTATTGCATCATTCAAACAAGATATACCCGCCGGCTTTGAAGCAGTGTCGGTGTTGGTTACGCTGATTCAGCCCAATTGCATCGTTCATCTATGCTCAGGGGTTTCACTCGCTTGCCGCCTACATGCACTCTCAAGTGTCTTGGGTATAAGAGTGCCTGTTTTTGTTGCTGTGGTTTTTTCTCACTGCATTGAAAAAAGGATCACTCCTCTTGAGATTCATTTTGCGCTTTAAGAAATTTCAAATATTGAAAAATTTCACGAAATATTTTGGGGGGTTTATTGTTTTCTTGCTCTTTTTTCGCCTGTCGTCCTAACTGACGCAGTTTTTGACGGTCAGCGGTTGGGTAGAGTTCCATCACTTTATCAATGGCTATATCTCCTTCTGCAATGATTCTATCGCGAAGTTTTTCTAGTTTTTGAAATTCGACGGTGAGTTGGTTGTGTTTGTTATTGACCAAATCCAGTGCAGCTTGAATGGGTTCGGGATCGCGTGTGCGCATCATTTTTCCAATGAGTTGAAATTGACGACGTTTTGCCTCTTTTTCAAATCGTTGGGCATCAATGATTGCATCAAAAAGAGTTTCATCAAGAGGAAACTTTTTTAATACAGAGGGTTTTAGTTCAACCAGCTTTTCCCCTAGCAGTTGCAAGGCTTCCATGTCTCGCTTCATCTCAGATCGGCTCACCCAGATGATCTCTTCTTCTTCTTCCCAAGATTCACGTTTGTTTTTACGGCTCATTTTTTTTTCCAAAATTATCGCGTATCTAATGATGTATATTATCAAGAATGTTAGATTTTGTTGGCGTTTTTTAAACACCCCTTTGTATACGAATGGTATGCTTATCTGCAACACACACTAGGTTAGAATGATATGGAAATAAAACAACAAGTTGCTAAGCAACGTGCAGAGCTTGAAGGTGCAGTTTCTCGCGCTTTAGAATTGGCCGGGAAAAACGCCGATGCGGCTGAGGTGGCCATAACGAAGACGACGGGGATCAGTGTCGCCACGCGCATGTGCGAAGTTGAAAGTGTCGAATTTAACAGCGATGGTGCCCTTGGGATCACGGTTTATCGTGGTCAACGCAAGGGAAGTGCTTCAACATCTGATTTATCAGAAAGTGCCATTGCACAGACAGTACAAGCAGCATTAGACATCGCGAATTACACCAGTGAAGATCCTTTCGCGGGGCCAGCACCAATCGAATTGATGGCGATGACCTACCCTGATTTGGATCTTTTTTATCCCGATGAGCCAGAGCCGTCCCATGCCGAAAAAATTGCAATAGCGACTGAGCGCGCTGCACTTGATTATGATCCTCGGATTAAAATGAGTGATGGTGCGAGTTACGACAGTCATTATGGGATCCGAGTCTATGGAAACAGCCATGGAATGCTTGGAAGTTATGCTTCGAGTCGCCACAGCCTCAGCTGCAGCATGATAGCTGAAGACAGTAAAGGCATGGAGCGAGATTACAGCTACACGGTCGCAAGAGATAAAAATGATTTATGGACACCGGAAAAGGTCGGAATTGATGCAGCAAAACGCACCATTGCACGCATGGAGCCTCGTCGTTTAACCACACGTAAAGCGCCTGTAATGTTTTCTGCGGATGTTGCAACGGGTTTGCTTGGACACTTAGTTTCAGGGATCAGCGGCTCTAATCTATACAGAAAATCCTCATTTCTTTTAGACAAGCTTGGGGAGCAAATACTGCCTTCTTGGTTTAGCGTGTATGAACGACCTCATATATTAAAAGGAATGGCAAGCTCTCCTTTTGATAGCGAAGGAGTGATCACCCAAGACTTAGATATTATTAAAGACGGTACCCTTCAAACCTACCTTGCAACCAGTTATGCCGCGCGTAAATTGAACATGAAGCCGACAGGACACGCTGGGGGAATTCATAATTGGTTTGTGGGCAACACGGGGCAATCTTTTGATCAAATGCTCAATGAACTTGGAACGGGTCTTTTGGTTACTGAGCTTATGGGACAAGGCGTGAACATTGTAACCGGTGATTATTCACGAGGTGTGTCTGGTTTTTGGATAGAAAATGGCCAAATTCAGTACCCTGTGAGTGAAATTACCATTGCCGGAAATTTAACTGAAATGTTCAAAAACATTGTGGCAGTGGGTACCGACATTGAATACCGTAGTCAGATCCTGATAGGCTCAGTATTAATAGAGTCAATGAAAATTGCTGGAGAGTGACACCCTCTAGGCAAGATATTTGAAGCGCTAGGCGGGGACGGGTAAAAACATTTTAATTTAAGCGGTTCAGTCTTCTTTTAAAGGAGGTTGAACCGCTTTTTTGTGGGGATGGGCTCAAGGAGCGCGCTTTTATGCCCCTTTCTTTTGTAAGCTTGCCAGAGTGTTGGCTGTACCCGTTCAAGCCAATCGGATCGTGTTCCTGTGCTCAATGGGCTTCACGCGTGTGCCGCCTACACGCATCTTCAAGTGTCTTGGGTATAAGACCTTATTTATTTAATAAATTAATAATTTTTGACAACTGATCTGCAAGATCAATATTTGAAATGCAATTGGATTCGAGATCAAAATTGTCATAAAAGGAAGGCAAGGAAAAGTGACCTTTTACCGCGCCATCAAAATAAGGCATGGAATTGACAGCGGCTGTTAAAACCGTGTTCGCGCCATTTGGGCCCGGTGATGTTGACAATAAAATCATAGGTTTGCCATGATATACTTTTTGGGTAATGCGAGAGCACCAATCAAATAAATTCTTATAGGCAACAGAATAAGAGCCATTGTGTTCTGCAAAAGAAACAATCAGGGCGTCACATTCTTTAATTTTAGAAAGAAAACGTTTCGCAGGTTCTTGTGTCCCTGTTACTTTTTCTTTGTCTTCGCTGAACAATGGAAGTTCGTAATCATTTAAATCTAAAACCTCAATTGTGGCGCTTTCTAATAAAGAGCCTGCATAGGTAACCAATTTTTTATTTATAGAGTTTTTACTGTTGCTTGCAGAAAAAGCGATCACTTTCATATGAGGTCCTTATTGGATGTTTTATATATTTATATCCGTCGCCTTTGAGGGGCGTGGGTGTTGAGTGCTCTCGCTCAGGCCAATCAGATAGTCGATGATGCTCAGGGGCTTCACTCGTTTGGGGTTTACACGCATCTTCAAGTGTTTTGGGTGTATTGA
>CAMRDW010000007.1 GCA_947041315.1 uncultured Enterovibrio sp. | reverse complement strand
AAAAGGAGAAATATTTCTACATGCCTCCGCTTTATACGCAAACACATTTATTCTTTTTATCATGAACGCTGTTATTCATTAATCGTTTGGTGCTCAGCTTTATCGACCAACATCATTAAAACCGTAAACATCAAAACCTTTCTTTGTTGCTGGCCTTTCCTTACAGCGCGTCACCCATGCCGAAACATTTTTATAAGAAGACAGTTCGAGTTGGGAACTGGCCTTATAAAAGATATCAAGCCACATTACCCACGGAAAAAGAGAAATATCTACAATCCCGAATTCATTACCAATAAGGTAATCTTGACCTTGGATTTTCTCATCCAAAATACGAAGAAGTCGTTTTGTTTCTTTTTCAAACCTCGCTTTCGGATAAGGGTGATCACACTGTTCTTTTGCATAAAGATGAAAATGACCAAAAGCACCAAACATAGGTCCAACATTTGCGGCTTGAAAAAAGAGCCACTGAATGGCTTCGTGTCTTTTCGCTGTATCCTGAGGCAGTAATTTCCCTGATTTTTCTGCCAGATACAATAAAATAGCGCCCGATTCCATGATTGATATTGCTTTTCCAGAAGGTCCATTCGGATCAATCACAGCCGGTATTTTCCCATTCGGATTGATCTTTAAAAAATCCGTTGAAAACTGCTCTCCTTTCAATATATCAACAGTGTGGATATCATATGGAAGCCCCATTTCTTCCAATGCAATAGGAATTTTAATTCCATTCGGCGACCCTAAAGCGTATACCTGTATTTTTTTCACTTAGCCCCATCCTCTTTTTTAAAAAATGAAAGAATAATACAATAAAAGACAAGCAGAACCCCCAGAATATCTTACCTAACTTGAGAAATTGATCAGGGCAGCTCACATTCATCAGGATGAATCATAAAAGCGGAGTTCGATTTAACTTTTTTATATTTTTCGGCCATTTTAAAAAGAGAATTCTCTTTATTTCATTCCATGCAAAACCAAAAGAAGTAAAAAAGAAACTTACAATTAAAAATTCAAATTCGAAATAACCGTGTAAATTATTTCCTTTTAAAAAATCACTTTAATTTAAAATATCCATCTTTGTATTACATTTGGCTCTTTCATGTCCGAATTTCAATCTAAATCTAAAACACCAGCGCATATATTTTAATTTTTAGTCTTTCCCTGAAATTTAATAAGCGAGAACGCTTAATGCGTCTGGTGCTTTAATTTACCTTGCTTTATTTATACACAATTCGTCGATTCCACTGAATAAGTAACAGTGTGACCAAAAAGATATTCTTTAGAAAGGTAGGCATTTACTTCTCTCTCACACCACTGAAGCGCATCTCCTTTACTTTCATAGCCATTACCAGCTGCATTCCAGCATTGTCTTAAATCTTTATCACGATCTGAAGCAAATAAGGCATTAGAACTTATAATTTTACAAGAAGAATATGTCAATTTAGATGAGCCATCATTATTAGTTGGTCCACATGCAGATAAAGAAAAAACAGTAATCAAAATAAAAAGAGCTTTCATTTCATTCCCCGCTGAGCATTTTGATTAATAAAAGAATCAGTAAACACTACACGGGACTTACAAGGAACTTCAAAATAGTCATGATCATTATTTTTAATTTGAAGTTCAAGATTTTCATAGCCAGAACACTCAAACTGAATGCCAGACACGGAATCCAGAATAAAATTTTCACCATAAATATCTACTTCAATTCTTTCATTAGATAGGTTTTGAATTGATAAAGTAGATAATTCTGTCTTATAAACTTTTATATTTTCAATTGGAGCTCGGTATTCACTTGCGATAACACCTGATGCAAATAGACCTAAAATTAGGAGTAATTGATTACTGCGTTTCATTGTAATTCCTGTTAGTATTTAAACTAAAAATTGCACAAAGTGGAGATCGTGGACGTTTCTCTAGGGAAATACGTCTATTTATTCATCATATATTGACTATTAAATAAGCGGCTCAAATTCAGTTTTGTACATATCTGTTTTCTGATCGAACTGCCCGCCTAAATAATGAACATACCTCATCTTACCCTGCACAAAGATCATGTAAAAAACAAATATAATTTATATGGGAAATATCCAGCTTGTTTCGTATAAATTAACGTTTACTGCAATACATGCCAACAAATTGATTTTAAAGCAATTAAATGAAAATTTAAAGTATATACAGAATCAATTTAATCTCTGATTATCATCTTGTTTTAGGATGGGTGGCTTATTCGTCCTATACCCAAAGGAATTGAAGATGCGCGCCTGCGGCAAGCGAATGAAGCCCCTGAGCATAGATCGACTGTGTGATTGGGCTGAATGAAGGTAGCCAACACCCACGCAGTTTCAAAGGCGACGGGTATATTAGTCCTTAGCGTATAAGGTCCAGCTTAGTCTTGCTATACCGTCCCTATAAGGGCCTTCAAGTGAGTGCAATCGATTGAATAAGCAGGATTAATATACATCATTACCCACTCGATTTTCAAAAGAACCAGAAGACCGCTATTTACCATTGAAAAGAAAGTTGCTCAGCTTCGGTTTGAAAAGCGGTATTCAGCCCCACAGTCAAACCGACTAAACGTATTCCTCTTCCTTTTTGTCGAGTGAAGGCTTCTTCCAGTAAAATAGAAAAAAGATGTTCATCATAAAAAGGCTGTTTATGTTCAACGGTGGTTTGTTGAAAGTCAGAAAATTTTAATTTCACTCCTTGGCGCGCAATCTGTAAATCAGGACAAACCCGTATTAAGCGTTTTTTCATTTCCTCAAGCAAAGACGCGAGCACCTCATTACACTGGGTTTGAGAATGAATATCTTCAACAAGCGTCACTTCAACCCCCACCGATTTTCTCACTCGTTCGGTTTCAATTTTTCTTTCATCAATGCCATGACATCGTAACCAAAGAGAGTGACCGAATTTACCAAAACGAGACAATAAAATATGTTTATCAAAAGATTGAACATCTTCCCCTTTATATAATCCCATTTCATGAAGCTTAAGCAAGGTTACCTTCCCCACTCCGGGAATTTTCTCAAGCAACAAGCCTTTCACAAAAGCGTCCACTTCATCAGGACGAATAACACATTGTCCGTCAGGTTTATTAAGATCCGAGGCTACTTTCGCGATAAATTTGACCGATGCAATTCCAGCTGAGGCGGTTAAAGAAAGCTCCTCTTTGATTGTTGCTCGAATATGTTCTGCAATTCGCGTGGCAGAGCCTTGAAACAACCCACAATCCGTGACATCCAAATAGGCCTCATCCAAAGAAAGAGGTTCAATTATGTTCGTGTATCGTTGAAATATTGTTCGAATCTGAGAAGAAACACGCTTGTATTTTTGCATGTCTCCAGAAAGCACAGTAAGAGAAGGACAGCATTTTAAAGCTTGTGCCGTCGGCATCGCAGAGCGAACACCAAAGGCACGAGCCTCATAATTACAGGTACAGATCACCCCTCGACGGGTTTGAGCCCCTCCAATCGCAAGCGGGATCCCACGAAGAGCGGGACAATCGCGCATTTCAACCGCCGCATAAAAACAATCCATATCAACATGAATAATTTTACGTGTGGCACTTTTTTTATCTTGCACTTGCGATTTCAAAGAGGAAAAGCCTTACATGTTGTTTTTGATGATGATGTGTTCCCCTCGCTTTGGAATATGCGGGGGGCTTACTTGCTTGCATCTTCAAATATTTTTGGATAGCGGAAGGGCTGAAAAAAGGAGACGCAATGCAGCAAAGAAAGCTCCTTTTTGCTATTTTCGAGTCGCCTTGTTGCGCTGAAGGTAAATATCTAATTCATTTGCAAATTTTTGTCTGTCTTTTTGATTTAAAGCAGGAGGCCCGCCCATTTGAACACCACTCGAACGCATGGTATCCATAAAATCTCGCATATTAAGGCGCTGTCGAATATTTTCTATCGTGTAAAACTCACCCCGAGGATTTAATGCAAAAGCGCATTTATCGACCACTTCTGAAGCCAAGGGAATGTCGGCCGTGATCACTAAATCCCCGCTTTCAACGCGCTTTACTATTTCGTTGTCTGCAACATCAAAGCCTTTCTCAACTTGCACCGTACGAAGATAAAGTGAAGCGGGAATACGCAAAGCTTGGTTTGCAACAAAAATAACCTGAGTGTGAGTTCGGTCTGCCGCCCTATAAAGTATTTCTTTGATAACAGAAGGACACGCATCTGCATCTACCCATATTGTTGCCATTTATTTGTCCTTCTTTTCGCAGAGCTTAAAATACCCTCCCTCTCTTTTTTATGAAATAAAAGACATCCAATGTCCGCGATTCACGTCGCCTTGAAAGGTGTAAGCGTGCTGGCTGAGCAACGAAAACCCAATGACAAAACATCGATGCTAAGGGATTTTTCGCTCTTTGCACCTAAATGCAAGGTCAAATATCTTGGATATATCGTTAGAAATTCAAAAAAAGAAAGGAGAATGAAACCAGCGAAGATCCTACACAAAATTTGATTTGTTGAACAGATGGTTTTCATTCTTTCTCAACCCAAGACACTTGAAGATGCGCGCTTGCAGCAAACAAGTGAAAGCGCTGAGCCTAGAACGACCATGTGATTGGGGTGAAACACCCAGGCAATTTTAAAAGCGACGGGTATCTTCAGGACGGAATAAAAAGGCTTTTCTTCTTAAGCGATGTGAGTAAAGGCCGATCTAAGGCCGTCGATTAACATTTGAGTGCCAATAACGGCCAGGATCAAACCCATCAGGCGTGTAATGATGCTTATTCCACTTTTTCCGATTGCGGATATAATTTTCGAACTGAAAATAAAACAAACAAAAGTAATAAGGCACAAAACAGCAAAAACGCACACCGTAATAATGATCCCTGTCATTCCATCCGAAGACGAAAAATTCATCGCCGTGGCAATGGTGCCGGGCCCAGCAAGAAGAGGCACAGCCAAAGGCGATATTGCCACATCCGATTCTTCATTATTTTCAGGAGAATGTAATTTCGAAGTGTGCCCATTTAGCATATTGTACCCAACAATAAAAACTAAAATACCTCCCGCAATTCTCAATGCAGGTACCGTAATAGCAAATAAATGAAAAATGGCATTTCCAAGTAACGAAAAAGCAAGAATAACAAAAAAAGTAATGAGAATCGCTTTTGTCGCAATACTGATTTGCTCTTCACGGTTTTTGTCCGCGACCAAACCTGTAAAAGCCGCGGTGTTTGCAATGGGGTTCATTATTGCGAAAAATCCTAAAAACACAGTGATAACTTGAGTGTATAAATCATTCATCTCTCTTTTTTCCTTCCATAAATTGATTGAATAAAAAGATTATTTTTTAATCATATACCCAGCTTAATTGAGGCCACTTTGTTTTTTGTCGCTTTAATGGCAATTCCATTAAAAATTTGATCATTCTTATTTGTTAAAATCAGCGAAAACATCGTTATGAATTTCTCAATTAGAATAGCCAGTTATCGACAATTCACGCCTTGTTCTCAGTGATTTTTCCTGCGCAATTTCTGAGGATACCCAAGAGACGTGAAGATGCGCGCTTTCGGAAAACGAGTGAAGGCCCAGTGCATAAATCTACTGTGTGATTGATCTTAAGCGAGAGCGGCCAAGAGACACGCAGTTTCAAAGGCAAGGGGTATAACGACTTAATGGAATGGGTATAAGAAGATTATCTTCAAGACAAAATAAAGAGGAGATGTGTCAGAAAATGCAGAAGAGGTTTGCGTGAATACACCCAATAAAAAAATAAAGACCGCCTTTCATAAAAGGCGGTCTTTATTTAAATGATTTTATTTCGTTCCCATTGCGCTGCTTTTTCAGCCCGAGCTTCACGTTTTTTACGTGCATCACAAGGCTCAGGGCAATCACACTCTTTTTCAATACCGACAGTCCCTAAACCGCCACAGCTGCCCGTAATGCTTTTTCTTTGAAAAATATAACCAATGGACATTCCCCCGATGACCAACAAAAAAACGGCAAATGTGATCAGATAAGTTGAGATCATTTTTACACCTCCTATTTCTTAATTTGTTCTTTAATGACAATCTGAATATCTCGGTCCGCATGGAGACGCGTTGAAACTCAGTGCGAGATCAAAGCCCCCACAAAACCTGTCTTTGCGCAACGGTTTTTTGCCTTTTTGCATCTTCAAATATCGAGGATATATTCCCAAAGTCATTGAAGGTGCTTTGTTGGCGAAAAACGAGTGAAGCCTCTGTACATAAATAAACGATGTAATTGAACGCAGCGAGCGTGGCCAACACCCACGCAGCGTCAAAGGCGACAGGTATAAAAGATCTCGCGGCCCATTCCATTTATTTTAATCGCTCTCTTTAAAATCCAACCACTTCGTCAGTGGCCTGGCTCGAGAGCAAATATTTGCTAAACGTGTCTGATGCGATGTCTTTAAAGCCCGTTTTTGTTTTAATAATAAAAAAAGCCGGGATGTCTTCTTGATTGGCCAAAGCCAATGATTTTTCAGGCCCCATAACCATAAAAGCCGTGGCTAAAGCGTCTGCCGTCATGGCTGAAGGATCTAAGACGGTCACTGAAGCCAAATCGTGGTGGATAGGCTTACCGGTTTTTGGATCTATCGTATGAGAATAACGAACACCGTTGTTTTCGAAATAATTGCGATAATCCCCCGATGTCGCCATTCCCATATTTCCCGGTGAGACGATTTCTTGAACCACACGGGAGGCGTCAGTTGGTTTTTCAATGGCGATTCGCCAAGGCATCCCATTGTCATTAAGGCCATTGAGTTGAAGCTCTCCGCCAATTTCTATCATGAAATTGCCAATCCCTAAATCAAAAAAATACTGTGACAATGCATCGACAGCAAATCCTTTCGCAATCGAGGAAAGATCCACATAAAGCTCTGAGTTTGTTTTAATGAGATGATCATTTCCCGCGCTTAAATATTCAAGGCCAGTATATTTTTTAGCTTCGGTGATCTGCTCTGAGGTGGGCGATTTATCAATACGTCCATCAGGACCAAAACCCCAAAGATTGACCAAAGGCCCGATGGTCACATCCAATGCGCCATCAGAAAGAGAATTAATACGGATGGCTTCAACAACCACTTTCGAAAGATCAGCGGAAACAGGAAAAGGCTCTTTTCCCTTATACTGGTTGAATTTACTTAATTCAGAGTCTTTACGGTATGTTGACATCTGTTTATTCACATTTTCCAAACGAACATCAATTTCTTTATGGATTTCAGCGACTTTAGGCAAGTCCGGTTCAGCTAAATATTTAATGGAATAAGTGGTCCCCATGGTGGAGCCTGTAAAATGCAAGAGTTGAGGTTTCTTTTCACAGGCCGTAAGCAAGCCCACGAGCGTGACTATCAATGTCATCGATAAGAACAATTTTTTCATAAATTCATCCTTTTGGTCATAATATATCCCTCGTTTTTGAAAGGGCGTAAGTCTTGGCTGCGCTCGCCTAAGCATAATCAAAGAATGCCGTTTTATTGAGATGCTTCGTTGCGTTGCCGTCTACGCCACCTTCAAGTGTCTTAGGTATAGGACGAAAAATGGCTGACACGATGCCAGCCATTTATTAAAACACGGTCTTGCCATTAACCGCCAAAGTCATCAAGGAGAATATTTTCTTCTTCAACACCCAAATTTTTCAGCATTCCAATCACAGCCGCATTCATCATCGGTGGACCGCACATGTAATACTCACAATCTTCTGGCGCATCATGATCTTTAAGATAATGTTCAAAAAGAACATTATGAATAAAACCCGTGTGGCCTTCCCAATTGTCTTCAGGCAAAGGATCAGAGAGTGCACAATGCCAAATAAAGTTAGCATTTTCAGCTTGTAGCCCGTCAAAATCTTCGGTGTAGAACATTTCGCGTTTCGAGCGTGCTCCGTACCAAAAAGACATTTTACGCTTAGATTTTAATCTCTTAAGCTGATCAAAAATGTGAGAGCGCATCGGCGCCATCCCTGCCCCACCGCCAACAAAGACCATTTCAGCGTCAGTGTCTTTCGCGAAAAACTCCCCAAATGGACCTGAAATCATACACTTATCACCTTCTTTCAGTGACCAAATATACGAAGACATGATCCCAGCGGGAACATCAGGGTTGTTCGGCGGCGGTGTCGCAATACGCACATTTAGCATAATAATGCCAAATTCTTCTGGGTAATTCGCCATGGAATATGCACGAATTGTTTCATCGTTCACTTTGGACTCATAACGGAACAAATTAAACTTATCCCAGTCTTCACGGTATTCTTTTGGAATATCGTAATCGGCGTATTTAACATGGTGCGCAGGCGCTTCAATTTGAATATACCCACCAGCACGAAACGGCACCGTTTCCCCATCAGGGATTTGCAGCTTAAGCTCTTTGATAAAAGTGGCTTTGTTATCATTTGAAATAACAGTACATTCCCACTTTTTCACACCAAAAATCTCTTCTGGCAATTCAATGTTCATGTCCGTTTTCATTGCAACTTGGCAGGCTAAACGTTCACCTTCGCGCGCTTCACCTTTTGAAATATGATCAAGCTCTGTGGGCAAAATATCACCACCGCCTGATTTTATTTTCACTCGGCATTGCCCACATGAACCACCGCCACCACACGCAGAAGAAACAAACACGCCTGAACTTGCTAAAGCACTCAATAACTTACCACCTGGTTGAGTGGTAATTGCAAGGTTTGGATCGTCATTTACAGAAATGATGATGTCACCTGAAGGCACCAGTTTCGATTTGGCGAACAAAATCACCAAAACCAAAACCAATACGATAAGAGTAAACATCACTACACCAAGAATAATGTCCATTGACTATTCCTTTATATCGCGGTTTACCCGACTTACAGTTGAACACCAGAGAAAGACATAAAGCCTAACGCCATCAAACCTACCGTGATAAAGGTGATCCCTAAACCACGAAGTGCTGGAGGTACATCAGAGTACTTCATTTTTTCACGGATCCCCGCAAGTGCAACGATAGCGAGCATCCAACCTACACCGGATCCAAAACCGTAAACGACGGATTCCAAGAAATTGTAATCACGCTGAACCATGAACGAGACACCACCAAAAATGGCGCAGTTCACCGTGATGAGGGGCAAAAATATCCCCAATGCGTTATAGAGCGGTGGGAAAAAGCGGTCAAGAACCATTTCAAGGATCTGAACCAAAGCTGCAATCACACCAATAAAGGTAATAAAGCTGAGGAAGCTAAGATCAACACCTTCAGCAAGCGCTCCACCTTTAAGGACATAGGTATAAATCAGGTTGTTCGCAGGCACCGCCACCGACAATACAACGATAACCGCAACACCTAGCCCAAAAGAGGTTTTTACTTTCTTAGATACGGCAAGAAACGTACACATACCTAAAAAGAAAGACAATGCCAAGTTTTCGATAAAAATCGAACGAACCAGGAGGCTAATGTAATGTTCCATTACGCCCTTACTCCTTCGCTTCTACTTGTTCTGGTTTGAAAATACGTACAATCCAGATTAAAAATCCAATCAAGAAAAACGCAGAAGGTGCCAATAGCATCATGCCGTTTGGCTGATACCAGCCACCCTCGGATGTTAAAGGTAAAATAGGCACACCAAAGAGTTTTCCTGAACCTAAAAGCTCACGGAAAAAAGCGACAGTAATGAGGACAAAACCATAACCCAAGCCGTTTCCAATACCATCAATAAACGAAGGAAGGGGGGCCGATTTCATTGCATAAGCTTCAGCGCGCCCCATAACGATACAGTTGGTAATGATAAGCGCGACGAAAACAGAAAGTTGTTTCGAAATATCATAAAGATACGCTTTCAATATCTCATCGACCACGATAACCAAAGACGCAATAATGGTCATCTGCACGATAATACGCACTGAGCTTGGAATGTGATTGCGGATCAAAGAAACAAAGAAGTTTGAAAACGCCGTCACAAAAATCACAGCCAGTGTCATTACGAAGGCCGTTTCAAGCTTTGTGGTCACAGCCAACGCCGAACACACACCCAACACTTGAAGTGAAATCGGGTTATTGTCGACAATTGGAGACAAAAGATTCTTTTTCAGTTCTTTAGTATCAGCCATTGGTTAGCGCTCCCTTTTGAACTTTTTTCAGGAATGGACCAAAGCCATTGTCACCAAGCCAGAAGTCAAACGTATTCTGCACACCATTTGCCGTTAAGGTTGCACCCGATAAACCGTCTATACCGTGAATATCACCCGGTTGCGCGCCGCCTTTTACGATCTTCAATGCAGGATAGCCTTTGTCATCAAACAAAACTTTTCCTTTAAATTGAGAGCGCCAACGCGGGTTCTCAACTTCCCCTCCCAGCCCCGGCGTTTCACCTTGCTGGTAGTAGGTGATCCCACTCAATGTATTTCCATTTGTTTCAACAGAAACAAATGCATACATCATTGACCAGAGACCATTGCCGTGCATCGGTAAGATCACTTGATCTGTCTTACCTTGCGCGTTCTTCACCAAATACACTTTCGCCACATTCGCTCGACGCAAAATTTTTGCGATGTCTTGCTCTGCGCTTAATGAGATGGATTGGTTAGGATTTGCCGCTGCACTGCGTTGATCATACGCCCTTGCTTCTTCTGGGGTTCCGATAAAGTCCCCCGTTGAAAGATCAAGAAGCTTAGGTTCAATAAAACGGTTAAAAGCCTGTATGATGGCTTCTTTGCTGCCATCGGTTTCAATGCCGGATACTTGCAAAATATTACGCTGAACATCTTGCTTTGCATTGGCCTCTTGTAAAGGACGCAAATAAACCGCTGCAAATGAAACCACCACAGAACACACAAGGCTCAGTGCGATCACCACGGTCAGGGTTTTTTTGATGCTATCGTTATTGCTTGACACGAGCGAGCCTCCGTTTGATGTTCCCCTGAATAACCAGGTTATCGAACAGCGGTGCAAACAAGTTCGCGAACAAAATAGCCAACATCATCCCTTCTGGATAAGCAGGATTGACCACCCTTATCATGACCGCCATAGCACCAATTAAGATACCGTACCACCACTTTGCTTTATTCGTAAAAGAGGCAGAAACAGGGTCTGTCGCCATGAACATCATACCAAAAGCAAAGCCGCCTAAGACCAAATGCCAATGCCAAGGCATGCGGAACATCGGGTTGGTATCAGAACCAATAAAGTTAAAGAGTCCTGCAACAACGACCATCCCTATCATGGTGCCAAAGATGATGCGCCAAGAAGCAATCCGCATGGCGACAAGCAAGGCCCCACCCATCAAGATGGCCACCGTGGAGACTTCACCAATGGAGCCTGGAATGTTACCGATAAAGGCATCCATCCAAGAAATGGTGCCGCCAGTCACATTGTTAAGCAAAGCAGTTTGACCGGAAACGGCCCACTGGCTCAAAGGGGTCGCCCCTGAGAAACCATCGGCAGCCGTCCAAACGAGATCGCCTGAAATTTGCCCAGGATAGGCAAAAAACAAAAAGGCGCGTCCTGCAAGGGCTGGATTTAAAAAGTTACGGCCCGTCCCGCCAAAAATTTCTTTTGCAACAACAACACCAAACGTGATGCCGATAGCCGCTTGCCAAAGGGGAAGTGTGGGGGGCACAATCAATGCAAAAAGGATGGAGGTCACAAAAAAACCTTCATTCACTTCATGCTTACGCACCATACAAAACAAAACTTCCCAAAAACCACCCACAAGAAAAACAGTGGCGTAAATAGGCAAGAAATACGTGGCCCCCAGGAGCATCTTGCTCACCCAGCTCGCATCTACAGAGAGACTGCCTCCCAGCATTTGCGTTAACCAATAATGCCAATTTCCGCTAATGATCGTCGGAAGTTCGGCGCTATACATCGCGTTTAACGCCATGATAGTTTGGTTACCTGTGTTATACATTCCCCAGAACATGGCGGGGAAAACAGCAAACCACACCATGATCATGATGCGTTTTAGGTCAATACTGTCACGAATATGTGAACTGCGTTTTGTCACTGTACCTGGGGTATAGAGTAAGGTGGCCGTCGCTTCATAAAGCGCAAACCATCTTTCATGTTTTCCGCCAGGCTCAAAATGCGGTTCTATATCTTCAAGGAACTTTTTGAGGCCCATCAGTTACCCTTCCTTCTCAATTTGGTCCAAACACTCGCGGAGCATCGGCCCAAAATCGTACTTGCCAGGGCAAACAAACGTACAGAGCGCAAGATCTTCAGGATCAAGTTCTAACGCACCCAACGCAGACATACTGTCCAAGTCACCGGCACAAATGTCACGCAAAAGAAGCGTGGGCTCGATATCCAAAGGCATGACGCGTTCATAATTACCTATAGGAACCATCGAACGTTCACTGCCATTTGTGGTCGTTGTCATGCTAAATAGATTGCTTTTGAAAAACTGGCTCAAAAATGCCCGTGTCACAGAAAATTTATCTCGACCCGGAGCAAGCCAGCCAAACAATTCTTTTTCACGTCCTTCAAGCAAGGCGCTCACTTGCAAATGGTAACGTCCAAGATAACCATGAACCCCTTCCGCTTGAACACCGCTCAATACTGAGCCTGAAATAATGCGGATTTCTCCAGGTTTTAACTCGTTTAACGTTAATTCACCTAAAGAAGCGCCAATACAAGTCCGAATCAAACGCGGCTCAGTGACCACAGGTCCTGCCAAGGCGATGACACGCTCTGTGTAAATCTCCCCCGTTAAGAAGAGGTGACCGAAAGCAATAACATCTTGATAATTAAGATGCCATACCTGTACATCTCCCCCCACAGGACGAAGAAAATGAATGTGTGTACCCACTAATCCAGAAGGATGGGGTCCACTAAACACCTGCTCTTCAACTTTAGGGTTTTTGCTCTGAGGCAAAGTGCTGTCGCCTTTGCAGACGTAGACTTTTCCTTCGGTTAGACGCGAGACAAGACTTAAACCTGCTAAAAATGCCTCACTTTGACGCTCGATGATAAGCTCAGGATGTGCTGCCAATGGATTGGTGTCCATCGCCGTCACAAAAATAGCCGAGGGTTTGGCATCAATCGCTGGGTTTTTACTGAATGGACGAGTACGAAGCGAGGTCCACATTCCAGACTGTATCAGTTGCTCTACGACAACCGCCCTGTCAAGGTTTGCAATGTCTGACGCTTTGTATTTTTTAAATGAGATTTGTTCATGCCCTTCAACCTCAATCACAACAGACTGAAGCACACGTTTTGCACCACGGTTAATTTCAACCACTTTTCCCGAAGCAGGGGCTGTGTATAAAACGCCAGGATTCTTTTTGTCTTCAAAAAGAACTTGACCTTTTTTTACAACGTCGCCTTCGCGGACATGCATCGATGGACGCATTCCCACATATTCTTCTCCGAGTAAAGCCACTCTTTTGATGGCAGGACCATCACTTATCACTTGAGCGGGAGCCCCTGAAATAGGGATATCCAAACCCTGTTTTATCGTTATCATACGCACTTGCACTATTTTAAAGGGAAAGAAAGGGATGCTTTGCGTGAGTTCGCTCCACATTTCATTGTTAAGTTCTTTAAAAAATAAAACAGCCTAGCAACACCATGCTTACATAACGCACAAAAAAATAGCTTGTTATTTAGCCATTAATGTTTATTACTTACAAAAAATACTTTCTTTTACATTAAGTCACATTGTCGATATTTAATATTCGGTGACACATTAATGTGGCGCCTAATATAATCGACAAATACGACGCAACACACATTTTTCTCTTTTGGTTCATTTAAATCACATCATATGATAGCTAAAACTTAAAAAAAATATACTAGAGAAAAAAACACACTTCCTTTTTATTGATACGCCTCTCTTTAAACAATTTAAACCCCCCTCTTTTTGATAAAAGAAGAAAGATAAAAATAGAAAAAATAAAGCTTGCTCTTTTTAGCATTCCCATTCATACCGTCTTTTTTGAACCTCCTTGGCACGCAGGTGAACGCGGAGCTTGTTTATTTACTTCATCCCATTCATTTGCTGTATAGGTATGAATCGCCAATGCATGAATGTCGTTTTTCAATTCATCTTTAAGGATCTCATTCACCGCTCGATGTCGAGCAATCAAGCGCTTTCCCTCGAAATCTGCACTCACTATGATGACTTTAAAATGACTTTCCGCTCCCTCTCTCACTTGATGCATATAACTTTCATTGATGACATCAAGATAAATGGGATGAAATGCTTGGCGGAGTTTATTTTCGATTTTCAAATGAATCATTACAGGACCTCATTCCTTATTTGTTACTTTGTCTAAATCTGATCAAAGGTTATTGCAGTCTTGTCGTTATTTGAGAGAATATAAGGAATAATTTAACCATTTTTACTGAAACATCCAATGAAAACCCATTTAGAGATTGATCATTCCACATTTGAATTACGTCGTTATCCAATACAGAAAAACGAAAAACTCCAGGCATGGGATTCTTCCGACGAATACCTTATCGAAGAACTTGAAAAAAAAGAATTCCCTCCCAAAACACATTTTCTCATTATGAATGACAGTTTCGGCGCGCTGTGCTGCTGGGCAATAAAAAAAGGTCATCACGTTAGCGCGGTGAATGATTCATTTTTATCTCAGCAAAGTATGATGAAAAACGTGGAAACAAATCAGTTGTCAGGTGTGCACTTTCTTTCATCATTAGACCCTCTGCCGACCCAAATTGATTTTGTCCTTCTTAAACTGACCAACAATAACCGTTTACTGGTATGGCAACTTTGCCAATTATCTCAGCATTTAAATAAAGATATCAAGGTAATCTCTGCATCAAAAGCCAAAGATATTCATACCTCCACCCTCAAACTATTTGAAAAATACTTGGGCCCCACGCACACCTCTTTAGCCAAGAAAAAAGCGCGCCTTATTTTTTGTGAAAAAACAATTCAATCAGAGCGATTGCCGGCCCCAACCACGGCATTTGATGTGCCAGAATACCGACTTCGACTTGAAAATTATCCCAATGTTTTTTCTGCCGAAAGTTTAGATATCGCCGCCTATTTGATGCTGAGCCACATTCCTTCGGACAAAAAGATGAAGCACATTATTGATTTGGGTTGTGGTAATGGGGTGCTCAGCATTCAAGCTGCAAGGCTGCACCCTCATGCGAAAATAACCTCCGTTGATGAAAGCCATATGGCCATTGCATCGGCCAAAATAAACATGAAAAACCACACCAACGAAAATACAGAATCAAACTGTATTCTAAACAACTGCTTAGATGGTTTTGAGGAAAACACAGCCGATTTAATTCTGTGTAATCCCCCATTTCATCAACTTCAAGCCGTCAGTGAACACATTGCATGGCAGATGTTTTGTGACGCAAAACGAGTTCTTGAGCCTCAAGGACGCATTGTCGTTATAGGCAACAGACATCTCGGCTATCATGCTAAATTAAAACGTCTTTTCAATAATACAAAGACACTGGCTTCGAACAATAAATTTGTCATAATCGAAGCCACAAAAGAACCCATAATGGATGAACGCGTCATCCAAGGCCTGTCGAGTAAATAAAGAGTCACTCACAGACGCAAGATGACGAATTGCATAAGTTTCAAAATTAAATTAAAACACGGCAATAAAATCTAAAGGAATGCGTCTAATCATGAAAAGAAACCTTCTTATCACAGCCATGATCATCGGTATCACGGGTTGTTCTACCCCAAAAGAAGCACAGCTTACCATTTCACCCAAACCCACCCTTTCAGAAACAGCAATGACCAAAAAGGCGCAGGTGGTACTTGGAAGTCGTGATTTACGCACCGCTCAATTTGTGGCGGTCGTTGATAATGGGCGTAAAGAGGTGCAACCTCTTCACACCGACACCAACCTGCGTCTTACTTTAGAAAATGCATTGGCTATTCAAATGAATTCGCTCGGGTTCAATCGAGTCCAAGAAGGACAGGTCAAACTGCGTTTGGATTTATTAGATGCCCTTGTGAAGGTCAAACATTCCTTGTTTTCTCACAGTATCTCTACTAACGTACAAATCCAATTGGTTGCACAAAATAAAAAAAATTCATTTGTAAAACGCTATACAGGGCAATCGACATCAGACGGCCCAATGAGCGCCTCAACCAATGACATGGAAAAAGAACTAAACTCTTTGCTGGAAGCCGTACTTAACGACATAGCAAAAGACACTCAACTCATCACCTTTATGACTGAGAATACATAATGAAATCAATTATTAAAACATCACTGATCAGCCTATCCCTCCTCTTAACGGTCCCTGCATTTGCAGCGAACCCGATAGTCGATATTCAAACCAGTATGGGAGATTTTAAAGTCGAACTTTATCCAGAAAAAGCCCCTATTACCGTCGAGAATTTTCTTAAATATGTAAAAGATGGCAGCTATAAAGGAACACAATTTCACCGCGTGATCCCCGGTTTTGTTGTTCAAGGCGGGGGCTTTGATGAAAAATTCAGTCCACGCCCAAGTACCTTTGGGGAAATTGTGAATGAGTCACAAAATGGCCTCCCCAATGATGAAGCCACCTTGTCTATGGCGCGCACCTCAAATCCAGACTCCGCCACGCGCCAGTTTTACATCAACCTTGCAAACAACTCCAGCCTCAATGCCACCCCTTCTCAGCCAGGCTATGCCGTTTTTGGGAAAGTCATTGAAGGATTTAACGTTGTACAAGAAATCGCCAAAGTCAAAACCGTGACCATTCCTACAACACAAATGACCGATGTTCCACAACATCCCATTCTCATCAAACAAATAGATTTGGTTAAAGAAAAAGAAACAAAATAAATCAGTACACCTGGGACCCTTGAAGTTGGGTGTCAACGGCAAACGAATAAAGCCCTTGAGCACAGATCCATTGTGTGAAGGGCTTTAACAAGCAGAGCCAACCCCCTCGCAGCGTCAAAGAAAACAGGATTAAAACGTGGGAGAGTCTTTTTGCAACAATCCAAAACGCGACGCCTCCCCCACGTTTTTTCTTAATAACCCCTCCCTCAATCTAGTATTCATTCTTGAAGCGAAGTAGCATGTAAACACTTCATTTTCTTCCCCTGAGCGCCATATTATGTCCCATCTCTCCATACTTACTTGGCGTGATACCTTAAAAAGTTACCTCGACCGCCGTCTTTTATGGGTGTTTCTTTTAGGGTGTGCCAGCGGCTTTCCTTGGGTATTGATCGGATCAAACATGTCTGGATGGCTGAAAGATGCAGGCTTAAGCCGAACCGCCATCGGTCTTTTTGGTTCTGTTTTTATGCTTTATGCCATCAACTGGATGTGGGCGCCTTTGATTGATCGCGTCAAATTGCCTTTTTTACATCGCGTATTCGGACAAAGGCGAAGCTGGATTTTATTGATGCAGATAGTCATGCTTGTTTGCACGTTTTTAATCGCAAACACGCAACCCGCTCTTAATCTTTGGCTGACTTCTGCATTGGCCTTTTGTATTGCTTGTGCTTCCTCTACGCAAGATATTGCCATTGATGCTTTTCGCATTGATTCTTTTAACACAAATGAAAAAACAAAATTACCTCAAGCCGCCGCCATGAGCGTGATGGGATGGTGGACAGGTTACAGTTTGCCGGGGTATTTTGCTTTTATTAATGCAGACACGATTGGGTGGAACGGCGTTTACTACGGAATGACCGCCATTGTGCTCTTGCTTATCGTCTTTACCTTGTCAATAAAAGAGCCCGAACCTTTACGGGATCAATTGCAAGCGGATGCAGAGTCTCATTATGCAACCCGCTTAAATAAAAACAAAAACAGCGCTTTAGTTTGGATTTCAGTCACCTTAATTGAACCTTTTGCTGAATTTTTTAGAAAAAATGGCGTAAAAACAGCCCTCACTCTTTTATTGTTTGTTTTTCTTTTTAAAATTGGTGAAGCTTTTCTTGGACGCATGTCCATCGTCTTTTACAAAGAAATCGGTTTTAGTAATGAGCAAATTGGCTATTATTCAAAACTGTTTGGCTGGGCTGTCACCCTTCTTTTTACCTTGGTTGGCAGCGCCATCAATATTCGTTTTGGCGTCATAAAAGGGCTCTTCATCGGCGGTCTGGCAATGGCTGGCAGCAACCTGATGTTTGCTCTCATGGCGCAAGTCGGTCCCAATGAAAACCTCTTTCTCGCCACCTTGATTGTTGACAATTTTACAAGTGCATTTGCTACCATCGCGTTTGTTTCTTTCTTGACCTTCTTAACGGGTCGAGCATTTTCAGCAACCCAATATGCTTTACTGGCCTCTTTAGGTAATTTAGGGCGCACGACCCTCTCTTCTTTTAGCGGCTCAATGATTGACTGGATTGAAGGATTTAGCTGGTTACAAAGCATCTCTTGGCTAAACCCTTGGTCTTTCTTCTTCATTTTAACAACACTGATGGTGATCCCAAGCCTTGCCATGCTCATTGGATTGCGAGAGCACTTTAAAAAAATATCAGAAAATTAACCCCGAAATCCCATTCTCCACCGTATTTTAAGCGCCTCATTTTGTGGCGCTCTTTCTTTTTATCCCTTTTTTGATTCACCCCCTCGCCTTTGAAGCCAGCAGGGTCTTGACGAAGCTCGCAGCATCCCGTCACAGAGTTCCTCTGTATTCAGGGGCATCACTCGCTTGGGGTAAACGCGCACCTTCAATGACTTTGTGTGTATTAGAAAACCCAAAGTGAGTTGAATCACAAATAAAAAGGATATTCGTGCTTCTTGCATTTCTTTTTTTGAACTTTTATCTACAATGGCGCACGCAGAGCAAAGTAAAATGCAGCCTACTTTGCTTATTTCATCTTCGCTGTAAAGGGATAAAAAATGCGTAAATCTGTTGTCGCTCTAAGCATTCTGGCCACAAGCATCTCGGCCCCTTCACAGGCAGAATACCTGTATGGTTTCGGCAATGTCTATACCGATTACCTCACCTGGACCCATGGAACGCAAGGCTTTAATGGCATCGATGTCAGCACAGATCGTGATGATCATGTCACGTTAGGCGCAGAAGGCGGAGCCGCTTTTAGCTGGGGCGAACTTTACGGTTTTTATGAATACGAAAAAATAAACGAAGGCTCCAATAAACGCAGCCAAGCGGCAAAATTCTCACTGCATTACAAATTGATTGAAAATGCAACACTTTATACGCAAATCTATGATTTTTCAGAAAATGCTGGCGCATTTGATGAGCAAAACCGGGTTCTTGGCTTTGGCTATGTCGGTCTTGCGAACGAAAATTATTGGTTTAAACCTTGGGTTGGTTTTCATGACGTGACCGCAGGAAGTGCCAACGCCGCAGCAAACCCTGATGCTTCAGGCTTAAACGGCGGCATGTTCGGTTGGTCTGCAGGCGCCAAATTTGAAATAGCGGGCCAGCCTTTACTCATCACCAATTGGAATGAAATTGAATTTGCACGCAATGAGGCTTATTCGGTTTCTCAAAACGGTTCAAGTGGCTTAAACGGCGGCCTTAGCCTTTGGTATGATGTCTCTCCTCGCATCTATACCGGCTTAACTTACCGTTATTTTTCGAACAAATTGGGGGTTGATGGCTACGGAGACGCACTTATTTTCCGTCTCGGTATTCACCTTTAAGCTAAAAAAACGCCAATGTCAGGTTTATTGGGACGCAATTTAAGAACAATCTAAAGATCCTAACTTGATTAGATTTCAAGAAAATGCCCATTGATAGGCAATGAAGATGCACTTTGTTCTTGATAATCCTGACTCAAACAAGGCAAGTGCAATAAACGAAATAAAAATCAAACAACCCAATGAACCCTGACTTTCAATGCATTTTGATACCACCTCGCTTTTAAAGCGGGGTTTTTTATTCTTTTTGTCAAAGATCCTTTTTTCTAGAAAAAAAGGGAGATAAAAAGTGAAATGCATAAGACGAGCAGAAAAAGCCTTTCAGAATAAATCGTATTTGTCTTTTTGAGGGTTCTTTAAAACAGAAAAAAAGCGCCTTTTAGCCTCAAAAGTGACAGGCATACAATACCCATCCCATTAAACATTTGATCATTCTTGCTGGTTAAAATCACCGAGAACATCGTTATGAATTTCTCAATGATTTTCTCGGCGCAATGTCTGACTAACTATTTAATGGAATGGGTATAACCCCTCACCTTTGAGTCTTTGAGGATCTTCTGACTAATTGGCGCCCTCTCTGATTTTCAAGGACGATACACCTTCACGTTTAAATGCCCTTTATCTCGTAAGTACAAGGCTTGCAAACGGCTCATGACACCACGATCACAATAAAGCAAATAGGTTTTAGAAGGGTCCAATTCATCAAATTTGGTGGCCAATCGGAAAAAAGGAATATGGATAACCTGTGCCCCATCGATTTCAAGAGGGCATTCATCTTCTTCTTCTGGACTTCGAATATCAAGGACGACCGCATCTTTATCAATGTCATCCACCCACTCTATTTGAGGGGCTTTTTCTTGGCTTTGCTTTTCAATGTCTCGAATATCTATCGTGCGCGCTTCAAAGACCACTTTATCTAAAACATCAAAATTAAATTTCTTTTCTTGGGCTTCAAGCTTTTCTTTCACCGCTTTGATGGTCGGTTTTTTCGAGATAACCCCACAATATTCAGGCATGGTTTTAGCCAGATCTTCGGTTCCTATTTGACGCGCAAGCTGAATAATGTCTTCTTTGTCCCAATTAATTAAAGGACGCAAAATGAGGGTGTCTGTCACATTATCAATTTGACGTAAATTGGTGAGTGTTTGACTTGAGACTTGCCCCAAGGCTTCACCTGTCACTAAAGCTTGAATACCGTATTTTTCAGCAATCAAAGAGGCTGCACGCACAAACATGCGTTTTAAAACCACCCCCATTTGTCCGTCTTCAATATTCTCTAAGATTTCTGCCACGACAGGTTCAAAATCAACCGAAATGAACTTCACTTTCGCCGAAGACCCAAATTTTTCCCAAAGATAATAGGCCGTTTGTTGAACCCCTATCTCGTGGGCTGCGCCGCCTAAATTAAAAAAACAATAATGAACTTTGCTTCCGCGCTTTATATGCAGGTAACTTGAAACACCAGAATCAAAACCGCCAGAAATCAAGCTCAATACATTTTCTTGAGTACCTAGAGGAAAACCCCCTAACCCTTTATGACGGTTTCGGACCACGTTGACTTTCCCATGATCCACTTCAAGATTCACAGTTACATCGGGTTGTTTTAATCGAACGGATGCACTTTGTACCGCTTGGTTTAAGCCACCTCCAACATAACGTTCAACTTCAATCGAGCTGAAATCATGAAGACCTCGACGTTTTACGCGAACACAAAAGGTTTTCCCTTCTATTTGATCTCGCACTTCAGGTAACACAATTTCAAAAATATGGTGAAGATCTGTAAATTCAATTTGATACACTTCAAGCACATGATGGATCCCCGGAGTGTGTGTTAACACTTCCCGTGCAATCTCATGCTCAGTCGCGTCTTTTAGCGAAACCTCGATATGATCACGACGATTGATCACGGCCATTGAATCTGATTTACGCTTTAAAATATTTCGAATATTGGACTCCAAAATTTTCGTAAAACGTTTTCGAACAGACTCACTTTTAACCATCACTTCTGGGTGAATTTTGACGATAAATTTCATAAGCGATTTCGCTAAGACCTCAATAAAAACGCGATTATATACTTTAAAGAGCGCAATAAGCCAATTTCGTTAAATTCACACATAGGCTCAAAATATTTGAATAGGCAACCAGGCGGCGCATGACCCAAGCCCATGCACCATAAACATAAATACGAACATAAACGGATTCGGTGATAGGGCAGAACGCACCTCGTCACCCCTGTCTCTTCAAAGGCGTCGGGTATATACCCGTCGCTTTTGAAACGCCATGGGTTTTGGCTGCGCGCTCTTAGCCCAATCACATAGTACCTCTATGCTCAGGGGCTTCGTTCGCTTTTCGCCCACACGCATCTTCAATTCCTTTGAGTAATCGCATCGGATAAAAAAAATAATCTTGATTTTGAGAGTGTAATTTGTTTTATTGCTTACAGTTTTGCCTTTGATGAAAATAAAATCACTGAAAGTCAAACCACCTGAAAATGCAGATACTGAACCCGTGAGCCAAGCCCAAACGCATCGAAGCGGACTGAATTGGGTTAAACGAGCAGATAAAAAGTTAAACAAGCAAATAAAACGAGAACAAGCCAAACCCATGCAGGGTTAAAGGCGATGAATATAAATCAAACCTCCTTTATTTTTGAGGAATAAATAATTCACTTTACTTATAATAATGCTTTCTATAATTATAAAAAAACATAACAATTAAAAAATACCCATTAATACAATAATCATTTTTTAAATCAAAATATTACTCCTTAACTGCCTTCATGCTAACGATGTAAAAAACACAACGAACTGGCAAAGGTTATTCATATAAAAATATTATTTACTAAATGAAAACGCGGCTTTTATTATCAGGACATTTCAATGAAAAACCAAGAAAAAGGATTGACAAGAATAATCAATGCAACCAAATATTCACGAAAAGGATTAATTGCAGCCTGGAAACATGAAGCCGCTTTTCGTCAAGAAACCCTCTTATTGCTTATACTCGGCATTATTTCATTCTTTTTGAACGTGACCGCGTTAGAAAGACTGGCAATGATTTCAAGTTTAATTCTCGTCATCATTGTTGAACTTTTAAATTCCGCCATTGAAACCGCCGTAGACCGTGTCGGCTCCGAATACAATGAACTCAGTGGAAGAGCGAAAGACATCGCCTCCGCCGCTGTTTTCCTCAGCATAGGCTTATCCGTATTAACCTGGATTTGCATACTCTATTTCTAAATTAAAAAGGTAAGATAATTATCCATATCCTCTCGGTTATAAAACAAAGAACAGGGATCCTTTTTCCTTTTATTGCAAGTATCTCTCTGTGCATTGCCTTATTTTTCTGCTCTCGACTCGCGTTAATAATTTGGCAATGGGACCGAGTGGCAGCTTCTGAGGGGGCTTTTAAAATTCTCCTCAATGGATTTAGAATCGATATATCCTCTGTCTGTTACCTTTTTATCTTACCCGCTTTTTTATCTTGCTTTTTCTTATCCAAAAATAAAATGGGGCGTCTTTGGTCTTTTGGGATCAGAATTTGGATAACCTTTTCTATTTGGTTGATTTTCTATATGGAAGCGGCCACTGTGCCCTTCATTTTTGAATATGATTTAAGACCAAACCGTCTGTTTATTGAATACTTAATATACCCAAAAGAAATTCTGAGTATGCTTTGGATGGGATACAAATTAGAACTCTTTTTAGGAATTTGTGTTTCTGTTTTTTCCGTGATATTTGGCTGGAAAATAAGCCGATACCTGCTTAAAGACTTAAATTATCCAGTCTGGTATGTGCGTCCCTTGCTCGCTTTTCTTGTTCTTGCCGTCGGGATCTTAGGGGCCCGCTCCACTTTGGGACATCGCCCCTTAAATCCCGCTTTTGTTGCCTTTTCAAGTGATCCTTTGATCAACGATCTCACCCTTAACTCTTCTTATTCTGTTCTTTTTTCAGCAAAGCAAATGGCTTCAGAAGAAGACGCCTTTCGTTTTTATCCTCCATTAAAGCGCACTGAAATCATTCAAGAAGTGCAAAATAATATGAATGTAGAAAAAGACGTATTTAAAGACAATGCCCTTCCCTCGTATGCCTTTCATAAAGCAAGCTACCAAGGAAAACCTAAGAACATTGTTATTTTGTTACTTGAAAGTCATGGCGCACGTTATGTCAGTGGGCTCAATGGGCTTCATTTATCACCTCATCTTGACCAATTAATGAAAGAAGGCTGGGCTTTTAACCGTTTGTACGCCACAGGGACGCGTTCGGTACGTGGAATTGAAGCGGTCATCAGTGGTTTTGTACCGACGCCATCTCGCTCCACCGTCAAATTAAATAAAAGTCAGCACCAGTTTTTTACCCTTGCCCATATGCTGAAAACGAAAGGTTACCATACGCAATTCATTTATGGCGGGGAAAGTCATTTTGACAATATGAAATCATTTTTCCTTGGAAATGGCTTCATCGACATGCAAGATTTACCCACCTTTAATCAGCCCAAATTCGTTGGCTCTTGGGGAGCGTCAGATCAAGATCTCTACACCCATGCTCACGAAAATTTTGTAAAGCTCAATAAAGAAGAGAAACCCTTTTTCAGCTTGGTATTCAGCTCCTCAAATCACAGCCCTTATGAATATCCAGACAATGTCATTGAAAAATACAATACTCCAAAACAAACAGTCGAAAATGCCGTAAAATACGCTGACTTTGCCTTGGGAGAGTTTTTAGAAAAAGCAAAACAATCAGAGTATTGGAAAGACACTGTGTTTATTGTCGTCGCAGATCATGATGCACGTTCTTATGGCCCTCAAGCGATCCCTATTTCGCATTTTCATATTCCTGGGATCATTTTTGGAAAAGACATTCCAGCGAAAATGGACTCTCGGTTAACCAGCCAAATCGACATCCCTCCGACCCTTTTGTCTTTAGCAGGAATAAGCGGAAACCACCCCATGATTGGAAACGATTTAACCAAAGAGATCCCGCTTGAAAAACAAAGGGCCATGATGCAAAGAGACAAGACCTTTGCATGGATGAGTGCCAATAACGAAGTGGTGGTTTTTCAACCCGAAAAAGAACCAAGAACCTTTCTTTATCACCCCAAAAAAGATTTGCTAACGCCCACAGATTTACCCCAAAACCTGATTTTCAAAGCCAATGCACACGCATTGTGGGGAAGCCTTGCCTATAAGGAAGATTTATACCCTCAAAAAGAGAGCTATACCCAAAAGAATTGAAGATAGGTGTAGGCAGCAAGTGAGTGAAACCCCTGAGCATAGATGGACTATGTGATTGGGTTGAGCGAGCGAAGCCAACACCCACGCAACGTCAAAGGCGACGGGTATATTAATCGATAAAATATGACGCGGAAAAACGAATTTATTTAAAATTAAATTCGTTTTTCCGCTCTTTTTTTGCCATAGACTCAAGGTATTTGGCGCTGCTAGATTGGCGACAAGCGAGAGAAGCCCCCTGCAGTTTCAAAGGGGACGGGTATAACCGAAGGGATTGTTCGATTGCCAACGCCAAGTGTCTTGCGCCATTTGTAATGGAGTTTTGGAGGCTTTCCAGTTTAAATCTCGGGCGGCTTTTTCCGTGCTCGCCCAATATGCCGCCACATCTCCAGCACGACGTGCGCAGATCTTATAGGGCAGCGTTTTTCCACATGCAAGGCTAAACGCATTTAAGATTTCCAACACGCTGTTTCCATGTCCTGAGCCTAAGTTATAAATATGTAAGCCTTTTTTGTCTTTTAAGACTTGCAAGGCTTGAATATGCCCCTCGGCTAAATCCATGACATGCACATAATCGCGCACCCCCGTCCCATCAAGCGTTGGATAATCATCCCCAAAAACGCACAAATGATCACGACGCCCTACGGCCACTTGTGCTATGAACGGCATTAAATTATTGGGCGTCCCTTGGGGATCTTCCCCCATGCTTCCAGAAGGATGCGCTCCAACTGGATTAAAATATCGGAGCAAAGTGATGCTCCAATCCGACTCAGAAATCGAGAGATCTCGCAGGCAAAGCTCAACCATGTATTTACTGGTTCCGTAAGGACTGGTCGTTTCGCCAGTTCGCGACTCTTCCGTAATCGGCACCCTTTTAGGTTCGCCATACACAGTGGCAGAAGAACTAAAAAGCAAGGTTTTCACCTTGGCTTTTTTCATTGCGCGAGCCAAAACCAGTGAACCTGTGACATTGTTATCGTAATACGCCAAAGGAAGAGTGACAGATTCCCCGACGGCTTTAAGTCCTGCAAAATGGAGTACAGCACAAATATTATTTTCAGAAAAAATGGCATCTAATGCCCTTTCATCACGAACATCTGCCTGATAAAAAACAGGTTTTTTACCTGTAATCACTTCAATGCGATGCAAAACTTCTCTGTTCGAATTGCTTAAATTGTCGATGATTATCGGCTCTATTCCTCTCTCTAACATCTGCACGCACGTATGACTGCCGATGTATCCCATCCCCCCCGTCACCAAGACTTTCAATTTCATTCTCCATTTATGCGTTAAAAAACATACAGAAAAAGTTATATATGAACTTTAGAAGCTCTTTATTACTTCTACGAGTCCATTCACTGATTATCATGGCCTTATATACCCAAAGTAATTGAAGATGCGTGGGCGTTGGCTGCTCTCACTCAGGCCAATCACAGAGTAAATCGATGTTATGGGCCTTCACTTGTTTACCGCTTACAGGCATCTTCAAGTGTCTTGGGTATATTCAATAAGGATGCTGTACTTTATGCATGAATACCCATCATTAAAAAAATGTGAATTCATGAAAGGAAGTAAAACTCAAACAAGCCCGCTGAACACTTAGCATTTTTGGGTGGTCAACGGTGAAAGCCCAGGATTTGGCCTTTTAAAGATGGCTGAAAGATCAATTCAAAATACATAATGAGGGTATGAAGCAGTCAAAGACGCATCGCGGCGGGATGATCCGCGAGGGTCTTGGGGGTTTCATTTTAAAGAGCTTACTGAAGGTATCGGCGTATCTGGGCTTCAATTCCTGCCGCATCAAGTTCAAGCTCCTCATGAAGCTCTTTTTGAGTGCCTTGATGGATAAAAATATCGGGTAAACCTAACTGTAAAACAGGTTTTATTTGACGGGTTTTCATTAAATACTCGATGACACCGCTTCCCGCCCCTCCAGCAATGGCATTTTCTTCCAAAGTAACCAAGATCTCATGTGATGCGGCCAATGTATCAATCAAATCGGTATCAAGGGGTTTAACAAAGCGCATGTCCACCAAGGTCGCATTGAGATTTTCAGCCGCTTTTTGTGCATAAGAAAGTAAACACCCAAAATTCAAAATGGCTATTTTTTCACCTTCTCTTCGACCTTGTCCTTTTCCGATAGATAACGCCGTCATTTTTTCTTGTATCACGGCCCCACTTCCAACCCCACGAGGATAACGTACGGCGCTCGGTCCATTCCAGGTATATGCGGTATAAAGCATTTGCCGACATTCGTTTTCGTCTGAAGGGGCCATGATCAGGATATTTGGGATACAGCGCATAAAGCTTAAATCAAACGCCCCTTGGTGGGTTTGACCATCTGCCCCCACTAACCCGCCCCGGTCAATCGCAAACATCACAGGCAAATTCATAATACAGACATCATGAATAAATTGATCATAAGCGCGTTGAAGGAACGTGGAATATATGGCAACCACCGGTTTATATCCGCCTATTGCCATGCCTGTTGCCAGCGTCACGGCATGTTGTTCTGCAATGGCAACATCAAAAAAACGACTGGGGTGTTCTTTTGAAAAACGCACCATGCCAGAGCCTTCGCGCATGGCAGGCGTAATGGCCATGAGTTTGTCATCTAACGCGGCCATATCACAAAGCCAATCACCAAATACTTTTGAAAAAGTAGGCGATAAGGGGATTGTTTTTGGAAGGCAATTTTCAGCAGGATTAAATTTTGGGACGGCGTGATAACCGATGGGATCTTTTTCTGCCGGGGCGTAACCTTTTCCTTTTTTGGTCATTACATGCAAAAACTGGGGCCCTTTTAGGTTTCGCATATTTTTGAGCGTTTTAACCAATTCTTCAACATCATGCCCATCGACAGGACCGATGTAATTAAAACCCAGCTCTTCAAACAAGGTGCCCGGTACCACCATTCCTTTAAGGTGCTCTTCTGCACGGCGAACCAGCTCTTTAATCGGAGGGGCATTTGAGAGGACTTTCTTCCCGCCTTCACGAATCGAAGTATAAAAGTTGCCTGATAGAAGTTGGGCTAAATGGTTATTCAGTGCACCGACATTTTCAGAAATCGACATTTCATTGTCATTGAGGACCACCAGCATGTTGGGACGAATGTCTCCGGCGTGGTTCATCGCTTCAAAGGCCATCCCCGCCGTGATGGCCCCGTCTCCAATGACACTCACCACTTTGCGTCCTTTGCCTTCTTTATTTGAAGTGATGGCAAGACCCAAGGCCGCGCTAATAGAGGTGGAACTGTGCCCAACAGACAGAACATCAAATTCACTTTCTTCTCGCCAAGGAAAAGGATGTACACCTCCTTTTTGGCGTATTGTGCCTAGCTTTTGTGCGCGTCCGGTCAATATTTTATGAGGGTAAGCTTGATGCCCTACATCCCAAATTAAATGATCAAAAGGCGTGTTATAGACATAATGCAAAGCCACTGTCAGTTCAATCGCGCCAAGCCCAGAAGCGAGATGCCCGCTAGAGTGACTGACCGAATTTAAAAGATAGGAGCGTATTTCCTGGCACAATAAAGGAAGTTGATTGCGTGGAAGCAGCCTCAATTCTTCAGGAAAATCCACAAGAGAAAGCGTTGGGTATTTTTTGATATCAAGAGTCATATGTTTTTTTAGCGCAATTTATGTTCATTTAGCTATTACGTTCAATGTTATAGCGTGTAAATAGCTCTAATTGTTCAGTATTATACGGGATAGCAGTCAGAGCATTCAGTGCATCGTTATGTAAGTGCGCGGCTTTTTTTTGAGCCCCTTCAAGACCAAGAAACAAGGGATATGTTTTTTTATTTGCGGATATATCCGATCCTTGCCGTTTTCCAAGGGTTTTTGTATCACTGGTGATGTCGATGATGTCATCTTGAACCTGAAACGCAAGTCCCATCGCCTCTGAATAGCGATCCAGCTCAGGCAAATATTTTATTGCTTGGTCTCCCGCACAATACGCACCAAGCCGTACAGCGGCGCGTATCAATGCCCCTGTTTTATTTTTATGAATGCGCTCTAAATTGGCCAAATCAATCTCTTTTTCTTCCGCATCGAGATCGAGCGCTTGCCCTAAACACATCCCCATCGCACCCGATGCCAAAGCAAGCTCTTTCAACATTTGAAGACGATAAGCATTTCCTTCTTCAAAAAGTGGGCCTTCCGTTAAAATGCTAAAGGCAAGAGCTTGCAAAGCATCCCCTGCTAAAATGGCGCTGGCTTCATTAAAGGCCACATGGCACGTAGGTTGACCACGGCGTAAATCATCGTTGTCCATGGCGGGAAGATCATCGTGGATCAGTGAATAAGCATGAATGCATTCCACAGCACAAGCGGGAGTATCAAGCGCTTCGTAAGGTAAACCAAACATTTTCCCGGTGGCATAGGTTAAAAAAGGACGCACTCTTTTTCCCCCAAGCAAAGCCCCGTGTTTCATGGCTTGAATGAGAGAGAGATTGTCTGAACCTAAACTTTCAATCCATTGTTTTAATTCTTTATTACTGCGTTCTTGGATAGATTCCAATTCGGTTAAAAAAGCGTCGTTAATCATCAGGCATGTCTTTAAAAGGTGAAAGAGGGGCTTTATCGTCAGGCGTTAATAAAATCTCAATACGTTGCTCAGCATCTGCCAAGGTCTGTTGCCCCGCTCGGGCAAGGGAGATACCACGCTCAAATTGTTTTAAAGCCACATCCAAAGATAATTCTCCCTTTTCAAGGCTATTGACTATGGTTTCGAGTTCTTTGAGTGTGTCCTCAAAACTCATATTTTCAGGTTTTTTAGCCGACATAGATACACTTAAATCAAGAAAAGAGGTGACGACGTTAACTCAGCGCCCCGTATGGGTCAAATTCTTGAATAAAAATATGTGTAATAGAGAAGAATTTCTTATTTCTGAGCAAGCTTCGCCTTAAAAAAAGGGGTCTATTTTAAAGAGAATGATGAAACCTTCAATTCGATTTAAGACATCAGACTTAAAGTTGATAATCAAATAGGCACCTTCAGCCAAGTTAGGTATAAAATTTAAACTCTATTTTGTCAGATACACGCTTTAATGTGTATTGCTAAACAACAGAACACGCAAGGATGCCCGGACCTTTCAAGGTCTCGGATTTTACAAAAATTTTTATGAATTGATGAAAAAAGGGGAAGATTTCTGTGGATTTGGCAACCCTAATAGGGATCCTTGGGGCTTTTGGCTTTATTTTAATGGCCATGCTGTTAGGCGGCACCTTAAGTATGTTTGCAGACGTTCCGTCGGCACTCATCGTATTTGGCGGCAGTTTATGCGTGGTGTTAATGAAATACACCTTTGGTCAGTTTTTTGGGGCCTTTAAAATTGCAGGTAAAGCTTTTATGTTCAAAGCGGACTCCCCTGAAGATTTAATGGCAAAAATTGTAGAAATGGCCGATGCAGCCCGTAAAGGTGGGTTTTTAGCTTTAGAAGAAATGGAAGTGACCAATTCTTTTATGAAAAAAGGCGTCGACATGCTCGTGGACGGGCATGATGCCGAGGTCGTCAAAATGACGTTACAAAAAGACATCGTCATGACCGACGAGCGCCATGACAGCGGTGCACAATTTTACAGTGCGCTGGCAGACGTGGCCCCTGCGATGGGCATGATAGGCACCCTCGTCGGTTTGGTGGCCATGCTTTCAAACATGGACGATCCCAAAGCCATTGGGCCTGCGATGGCCGTGGCCTTGTTAACCACCTTGTATGGTGCGATGCTCGCAAACATGGTCGCCATCCCTATTGCAGACAAACTTCGCCTTCGTAAAGATCAAGAAAAATTAAACAGACGCTTGATCATGGATGGCTTGCTGGCGATACAAGATGGCCAAAACCCTCGCGTCATTGACGCTTACCTGAAAAACTACCTCAACGAGAAAAAACGCGTCGTTGAGGGAGAAGGATAAGGGGTCTCCTATGGATGACGAATGTAAATGCCCGCCTCCTGGTCTGCCCGCTTGGATGGGCACATTCGCGGATTTGATGTCTTTGCTGATGTGCTTTTTCGTTCTTTTATTGTCTTTTTCTGAAATGGATGTCCTCAAATTTAAACAAATTGCAGGCTCAATGAAATTTGCCTTTGGTGTTCAAAATTTGTTGGAAGTAAAAGACATACCAAAAGGAACCAGTGTCATAGCCCAAGAATTTAGACCCGGCCGTCCTGAGCCAACGCCCATTGAAGTCATCATGCAACAAACCATTGACATGACGCAACGCTCCCTTGACTTTGTGGATGGCGAGTCAGATAGCTCAGGTGGTTCACAACGCACAACAGCCCAAAAAGATGGAGGGGCTACCGCCACCGCCGCCGCAATGGAAGAACAAGAAAAAGAATCAGAAACGATGGCAAGCGCTGCACAAATGCTGGTTAAATCCCTTGAAAAAGAAATCGATGAAGGGGCCATTGAAGTCGAGAATTTAGGGCAACAATTGATCATCCGTATTCGAGAAGATGGCTCTTTTCCCGCAGGCTCTGCTTTCTTACAACCTAAATTTCGCCCCTTAGTGAAGAAAATAACGGGTTTATTAAAAGACGTACCTGGGATCATTCGTGTTTCAGGGCACACAGACGATAAACCGGTTGAGTCTGAGCTTTATCGTTCTAATTGGGATCTTTCCGCCCAACGCGCCGTGTCTGTTGCCCAAGAAATGGAAAGAGTCAAAGGATTTGATCCCAATCGCATGCGGGTCATGGGGGTTGCCAATACAGAGCCACTGGTTCCGAATACTTCTGCAAAAAACAGAGCCCTTAATCGACGTGTCGAGCTTTCCATCGTTCAAGGCAAACCCAAAACAAAAGAAATGTCCGCCGACGACAAGGTTCAACCCATTCAAGAAACAAAATAATATTTTAAATCAAAGCCTTCTTAACAAAATTGAAAACGACAATATCGGAAATGACATTGTTAAAAAATGAAGAAGTTAAGAAGGCTTTAACCCAACAAATTGAGATCAAGACCTCTTTTTTCTTTTCTCTCCACAAAACCCTCCTTTGATGAAGTCCATTTTCACTCTTGTAAAAAAACGCATAAAATACGCTCAAAGATCCAATATACCCGTCCCCTTTGAAAGTGGGTGGGTCTTGGGCGCTCTCGATGAAGCCCCATCACAGAGTCGACTTACTTTCAGGCCTTCTGTCATTTGCCGCAGGCGCCCAGTTTCAAGTGTCTTGGGTATAAGTCCTAAAATCCCCCATTATTTTTCATCTTGCTTCTCACCCAATAGACACCTTAAATTCTTAAAACGCCCTATGTTTTTATTGAAGATTTTAACAATAAAGGCAGTATGAATGCGCACCCTCCCCCTTTTCCTATTGAATTCAAAAAAACATTTTCTTGTCTTCCTCTTCACTTTTTTCTTTTTATCCGGCTGCGACTCTCTGGTCAGCTCCATTGCCTTGGGAACCTTTGTGGATAGCCCAGTTGAAGGATTAGAATACAAAACAGACACCCTAACAGGTAAAACCACACAAAATGGGCAATTCCAATATCTCCCCGGCGAAACCGTTGTTTTTTCAATCGGAAACATTCATTTTCCTGCCGTAAAAGCAGGAGAAAAAGTCACGCCACTTTCCGTGTTTAACGTCGATGAGCTCGACAATCTTTCCGTCGTGAACATGTTGCGTTTGCTTCAGTCCTTAGACAGCGATGCAAACCCAAGCAACGGCATTTCCATTTCACAAAAAACCCTTGATGCCGCAAGCAATATCAATGTGGATTTCAATTCAACCCGCTTTGAGTCACAAGTGGCCTCCCTTATACAAAACAGCGGTAGCCCTTACACCCAGCTCATCGATTCAAAAGATGCGATTCAACATTTTAGAGGTGCCCTTCCCTATCGAAGCGCCGATATATCTGGAAATTGGGGTTTAAGCGGCCTTCGTACGCCCAAAAAAGGCACACTCAACAGCAATGATTTTGCCCTGAACTTAAATAAAGCCATTGTCAGTCTTGATAACGTCATTTCTCTTTCTCCTTTACAAAATAACCCTGTCAGCCAAACGCCTAATTTCAGTTTGTTGGCTGAAATATCAGATCTTTCCTTAAAAAAAGAAGGCGGGGTTCGAGGAGAGATCATTGAAGAAGGTGAGCTCTTCGATTTTGCTTATTTGGGCGTTTCAAAAGATCTCTTTTTAGGCTACCGCAGTATCAATACACATCAAGAACTGACGCTCAGCGTGAAAGTCGCCCAAGAATATTCATCCAGAGATCTTGAAGGGGTTTGGAGACGTTTTTCACTCAGAACCCCCAACAATAACAACGCCGATCCGGGACAATATGGCTACAGCGTAGAAGATCAAAGCATCAACATGGAAGGCCAAGCAAGCATTCAAACTCTTGCCTCAGAAAATGGCGCATCTGGCCCTGAATTCTCTCCCTATCCTTATCTATTTAACCAAATAAACTTCTTTCCTGTTCTCAATTACGATGACAATACCCTCGTCATGAATGCCTCAAAAACAGTGATGATCAATCCGGTATTTTCAGTAGAAAATAATCAATTTGCCATCATGCTCAAAAAAGCCCAAAGCTACAATCAAAGTGACTTAACGGGGATTTGGTTTGGTGGAAGCATTTCAACCCCACAAATAAACCAAAATCATGGGCAACTTTTTGATGCTGATATCATTCGCTTTGTTATTGACTCGAAAGGACGCCTGACGGCCACAGATATTTTATTGGCAAAAACATTGGAACTGAATGGATTTTCATTGATGATAAACAAAGCAGGAGAAATAACCCCTTCTCCTCCTATTGGAGGAAAAAGTTATTGGGGAATGGATGCCACTAAAAGCATGATCCTGGTACTGACATTGAGTGACGACAACGCACAAAAGCTTACCATTTTAATAAAACAAGCCGAACTTTAAAAAGGCTTGGTGTGTAAATAAAACGCCATCAGCGTTAAAGATTTTTGTTTTGTAAGGGCCGCTTAAAAAGAGGCCCTTTTTATATCCAAGCGATTTAAGAGGCAGTTATACCCAAGACACTTGAAGATGCGTGTAGGCGGCAAACGAGTGAAGGCCCTGAGCATAGATGGACGATGTGATTGGCCAGAATGAGAGCAGCCAACACCCACGCCGCTTCAAAGAAGACGGGTATATACCCAAAGAAATTGAAGTTACATGCAGGCGGCAAGAACAAAATGCCACAGAGCACAGATGCACGCTGAGATTGGGCTTTGAGGTCGAGGCAAGACCGAAGGCACTCAAAGGCAATAAGTCGGATCTTGCGTCTTCAAAAGCCACAGATATTTTACCCAGGGACAAAAAACGCATATCCGGCCCAAAGGAGGAGCATCGCCATCGCTCCAGCCACAACATCATCTAGCATGATCCCAAAGCCGCCATGCACTTTTTTATCGAGCCAATTGATAGGCCAAGGCTTGAGCATATCAAAAAAACGAAACAGAACAAAACCCGCAAACACCGTTTGCCAATTAACAACAGGCACCAGCAACATGGTGATCCAAAAGCCGACAAATTCATCCCAAACGATGCTTCCATGATCATGAACGCCCATGTCTTTTGCTGTCTTATCACACAAATAAATGCCTAAAATAAATGCCAAAAGAATGATCCAAGGCAATAAGGTAGCGCAGTAAGTCACGATAAGAAGATACAAAGGAACGGCGGCAAGGGTCCCCATCGTGCCCGGGATTTTAGGAAAAAGCCCTGAACCAAAACCTGTCGCCAGAAAATGCACAGGGTTTAAGAGACGTATTTTCTCTTTTGGACAGTTCATACAAGAATGTTCATTTAATCACACCTTCATTTGAAAAATGATCCCAACCTTTTAAAGACCATTGAACCTCTTTTCCTTGCCAAAATACATTCACCTTTTCTTTACCCTCTGAGACTTCATGAATATGTCCGATGCAAGTGATGCGGGTATCATGATGCAAAAACGCCCTCTCCAAAGCCGCTCTGTTTTTTTCTGGCACCGTGAAGCAAAGCTCATATTCCTCACCACTGCAAAGAGCCCATTGGGCCGCCTTTTCGGGCGTTTTTGTGTACTCAAGTAAAGCGTCAGACACGGGCAACGCCTCTGCATTTAATCTGGCAGACACCTTACTTGCTTTAAGTAAATGCGTTAAATCAGCGACGAGGCCATCTGAAATATCCAGAGCAGAAGACGCCCATTCGCGTAAAAGCTGCCCTGTTTTTACTCTAGGAATAGAATAATAATGTCTTTCTAAAAGTGTGCGCTCTAATTCATTTTGAGGGGGACGTTTTTTTAAAATGACATCCAGTCCTGCCGCACTGTCTCCCAAAGAGCCTGTCACATAAATACAATCTCCGGGTCTTGCGCCATCTCGACGCAAAGCGCGTCCTTCAGGAAGGTATCCTTGCAAGGTCAAGGTGATGCTCAATGGCCCTTTTGTGGTGTCTCCCCCAATCAATTGCACCTCATGTTTTTGCGCTAAAAGATAAAAAGCCTGACAAAAACCATGAAGCCAGGTTTCATCAAAATGAGGAAGGGTTAATGCAAGAGAGCACCAAGCAGGCACGGCGCCCATTGCAGCAAGATCGCTTAAATTGGAGGCCAGCGCTTTATAAGCCACTTTTTCAGGGGGGGCCTCCTCAAGAAAATGATTCCCAACCACCAAAGTGTCTGTTGTCACAACAAGATGACTCATAGGGGGAACGCACACCAAAGCGGCGTCATCTCCAATCCCTAAAACAACGTCTTTTCGCTTTATCGGTTGGGATTTAAAATAATGCTCAATCAATTCAAATTCATTCTTTGACATGTTTTTTCCGATCCATTTTCCTTTAAGGTATTCCTGATAGATCAACGCCCTCAAATTCTATACCTGCCACAGGTGCGCACCGTCAATGACTTTGGGTATAACTTGGGTATAAAAAGAGGAAACGAAAAAAGGCGTTTTTATAAAAAAACATCACAGATGTGTGGGCTTGAGTACGCGATACATCACGAAAAAATGAGAGGACGCGCCATTAAAAGAGAAAATGAAAAATCATATAGCCGTCGCCTTTGAATTTACCTGGGTGGTCGCGACGCTCGTTCTGCCCAATCAGATCTGTCTTTCTATGCTCAGAAGGTTTACTCACTTGCCGCAGGCGCACAACGCCAAGTGTCTTGGGTATAGAGTCCATTTTTATCCGTTAATCCGTATTAAAAAAACTAAAAAAAGACCAGCAAAGCTGGCCTTTTTCGTCTGTTTATTTATGGCTTTTTTCTAAGTGTCGGAACGGCTTTATCAAGCACGCCATTGACAAACTTATGGCTGTCTTCAGCACCAAATCGCTTCGCAAGCTCAATCGATTCATTAATGATCACTTTGAAAGGCACATCTTCACGTTTACAAAGCTCATACATAGACAAACGTAAAAGTGCATGTTCCATTTCATCAAGATCCTGTAAAGGACGCGATAAATAAGGACGCATTTTACTGTCGAGCTCTTGATGATGAAGCACAACGCCGACAAACAAATCCCGAAAATATTCAACATCCGTTTCAGGTGAACGCAGACGAGGCTCATCAGCCTGATGATCTTCTTCTTCGTAGTGATCGGCAGATAAAAATTGTGATTCAATTTCAGCAACATTGCTCTTGGTTAATTGCCAAGAATAAATAGCTTGTAAAGCAAAATGGCGAGCATTACGACGCGCAGCTGGTTTCACGATAACCTCTAGGATTCAATTTGAGACAGTACATTAACCATTTCAAGCGCGCTGAGTGCTGCCTCTGCTCCTTTATTACCTGCCTTGGTACCAGCACGCTCAATGGCTTGTTCAATGGTATCAACAGTTAAAACGCCAAAAGCAACAGGAGTATCAAACTCAAGTGCAACTTGTGCTAAACCTTTATTACATTCTCCAGCCACATATTCAAAATGTGGCGTCCCCCCACGAATGATCGAGCCCAAAGCAACAATCGCATCAAATCGACCACTTTTTGCAACACGTTGTGCTATCAAAGGAAGCTCGTAAGCACCGGGACAACGAACAACCGTTATATTGTCTTCCAATACCTGACCGTGGCGTTTTAATACATCAACAGCAGCCGAAAGCAGGCTTTCATTAATAAAACTATTAAAACGAGAGATGACAATGGCAATTTGAGCATTTGGCGCAGCAATCGCGCCTTCGATGACATTCATGAGCTGTCCTGTAATTCTTCTCTATTGATATAATCGCAAATTCTACCATATTCTTGTGCAATGCCTAACACAATCAAACTGAAGACGCTTTTAAACAAAAAAATCTTCGCCCACTCGTCAAGACATTTCCCATAACCACGCCTCTTTGAAACATGTCATAACCGCGAAAGATGGGCAAAATCAGGTTTGTGTATTTATCGCCAGATGTTAGTTAATAGCGAAATTGATACATTTTAAGATTGATAGAATCACAAATGATGATTTTTTAAAGGAAAATGCTTGTCAAAATAAATTAGCCCTGGCCCCAAAGTCGCCACAATCACTATTTATCGTCGCGTATCCTTAATTTTGCGCAAGCGCGCAACGTCGATTCCTTTAGGTATTAAAGCGATATCATTCACTTCATCGTCCATAAATCCGCTAAAATAGGCAGCTATTATTTTTAGCCTTGAGCCTTTTATATTCATGACGACGGAAACAACCCCCACCACTTTTACGCAGCTTGACCTTATTCCCCCTTTGTTAGCGCGATTAACAGAGCTGGAATATTCGCAGCCAACGCCTATTCAAGCGCATGCTATCCCCAGTGTATTAGCAGGACGTGATTTAATTGCAGGAGCGAATACGGGCTCAGGCAAAACTGCGGCCTTTGCGCTGCCTATGTTGCAGCATATTTTTCAACAAAAGAGCAAACAAAAAAGCCACAAAGGCAATTTTGTGATAGGGCTGATTTTGGTCCCAACACGTGAGCTTGCCAAGCAAGTGGCTGATAGTATTCGATCTTTTTCGGTCCATTTTAATGGGGCGATCAAAACGGTGGCGGTCTTTGGCGGCGTTTCTGCGAACACTCAAATGCTCGCATTACGGGGCGGGGCCGATATTTTAGTTGCAACGCCAGGTCGGTTACTTGATTTGATTTCAAGTCATGCCATTAAGCTTGACCAGGTGAAAACCCTTGTACTCGATGAAGCCGATCGCATGTTAAGTCTCGGCTTTACTGAGGAGCTTTCTGCGTTGCTTGATTTATTGCCAAAGAAAAAGCAAACATTGCTCTTCTCAGCAACCTTTCCTGAACAAGTTCAAACATTGACCCAAAAATTACTGAACAATCCTGTTGAAATACAATTGCAAAGTCGCGAGACCAGCACCTTAGTACAACGCGTTTTTAACGTGAATAAAGGGGACAAAACGGCCGTTTTAGCCCATTTGATAAAAGAACATCAATGGCGACAAACACTTATCTTCGTGAATGCCAAAAACACCTGCGAGCATTTAGCGCAAAAGCTCGCCAAACGTGGCATTGGCGCCGAAGTATTTCATGGAAATAAAGCCCAAGGCGCCCGTACCCGTGTACTTGAAGCGTTTAAATCAGGCAAGATTGAAGTTCTGATTGCAACAGACATTGCGGCGCGGGGTCTCGACATTGAAAAACTCCCTGTCGTGATCAATTTTGACTTACCAAGAAGCCCATCAGACTACATGCACCGCATTGGGCGAAGTGGTCGAGCGGGTGAAGTGGGTTTGGCATTATCGCTGATAGATAATGACGATCATCATCATTTCTACATCATTGAAAAGAAGAATAAGTTTCGGCTTGAACGTGAACAAGTCGAGGGTTTTGAAATCGATGAGGCGCGCAATGTTCCACTTTTAAACGCAGAAAAACCCATGGCAAAACCAGCTGGCACTGGCAAGAAAAAAGGCAAAAATAAAGAAGCTAAATATGATGATTTTTGGTTGAGCAATGATGAATTTCTGAAAATATAAATTCTGCTTCTGTTTTTTTTCATCCTAAACCCAACGAAATTGAAGATGCAAGTAAGCAAGCGAACGTAACCAACAGCACTGCATCTTCAAAGGTGATAGGTAAAAATAGGGGGCGGATCCGTTGTTTCATGACTCCCTCTATCATGCGCAGCGCTTTTTTTAAAAACAGCTTATCCTAGAGTTTTCTCGCTGGGGTTTCGATGAATATAACAACTTAAGTGCAGAAAATAAGCGTCTTTTTCAACCCAAATAACCTTGATCAACAACTTGACTGGCGGTTTCACCTTTAAATTCAGTAGAAAAAGTACGACCTTGCTTTGCTATTTATTCCACCTCTTTTATACCCGTCGCCTTTGAAGTTGCGTGG